>NZ_FNVC01000005.1:0-226681 GCF_900108215.1 Billgrantia desiderata
AAGCGCACCAAGTCGCGCAACCTCCTGGAACGCCTCCAGGCGTACGAGGACGACGTGTTGCGCTTCCTCGACGACCCTGCCGCTCCCTTCACCAACAACCAGGGGGAACGCGATCTGCGAATGACCAAGGTCCAGCAGAAAATCTCGGGCTGTTTCCGCTCCTGGGAGGGTGCTGAGATCTTCTGCCGCATGCGTAGCTTTCTCTCGACCGCCGTCAAGCAAGGGGTAGCGGCGCATACCGCACTGGAGCAACTGTTTGCGGGGGAGGTGCCAGCCTTCATGCAGCAAGAAGCCCCGACTCAGCCAACCGGTGCTGAATAGTTACCCAAGCGTTAGAATTTCCGATAACCGACTGAGAGGTCGTCCATGCTCGCACCTGCGCTTTCTATCGCCCGTACACCGCTAGTGGCCGTTTACGGCACGCTGAAGCGTGGGCAGCGCAACCATTTCTGGCTGGAGGGCGCCGATTTCCTCGGTAGCGACCGACTGACCAGCGCGACACTCTACGATCTCGGCCCTTTCCCCGGCGCCAAGCCCGAACCATCGCGCGGAGTCGAAGTGGAGGTGTTTCGGGTCGATGCCGCGCTGCTCACCGAACTGGACAGGCTAGAGGACTTCCGCCCGCGCCAGCCCCATGCCGGGCTCTATCATCGCGCCATCCACGCCACCACCTTCGGCCCTGCCTGGCTCTATCTCTACAACCCCGAGATTGCCGGCTGTAAAGCGATCCGGCAGGGTGGGTGGCCATAACTTAACGTAAGTTAACCTCGCCTAGCTCTCCCGCTGCATCTTCTCGCGCCTTGCCACTTCTGCATCCGTGGGCGGGTCCATGGCGAAGTCGCCGGTCTGCACCGCGCCTTCGCGCTCATAATGGGCTATCACGATGCCGTTGGGCGAAACCCGCTGGGCGGCTAGCTTGAATGCCGCTGGCGCTGTGCCATCGTCGAACAACTTCTTGCCCCTCCCCAGCACCACGGGGCAGATGAACAACTTGAGTTCATCGACCAGGTCGTGCGCAAGCAGGGTGTGAACCAGTTCGGTGCTGCCCTGGGTGATTAGCGCCGGGCCGTCCTCCTGCTTCAGCCTGGCAACATCGGTGGCTGCATCGCGCAGCGCTACCGAGTCTTTCCAGGTCAGCTCAAGCCCCTTTCGGCTCGCCACGTATTTCTTGATCGAGTTGAAGGTCTTGGCAATGGAGTCGTCCGGCCCTTCCTCGGCATAGGGCCAGTGGGCGGCAAAGATCTCGTACGTCCTGCGTCCGAGCAGCAGATCGAAGGGCTGGCTGAACAGCTTGTCGATTTCCTCGCCGAATACCTCGTCTACCAGCGGTGCGACCCAGCCGCCGTAGCGAAAACCGCCGGTCGGGTCTTCCTGCGGCCCGCCAGGGGCCTGCATGACGCCGTCCAGTGACACCATGGCGCCAACGATCACTTTCCGCATGAACTCATCCTCCTGGTGGGTTGTTGTAACCAGTCATCGAACGAGGTGCGGCGGAATCGACAGGCTGGCGATGCGCGGCGGCGAGGCAGGGTATCGGGTGCAGAGCTCAGCTTGTTACGGGCTTGCGAGCCACCGCCAGCGCAGGGGGATGTGCCAGGGTTTGGTAGACAACGCAGTACCGCTCCGTCAGACGCAGGAGAGTGTCGAGCTGCTCTTCCGTGGCATCGGTGTCCAGGGTGATTTGCAGCCGAATGGCCTGGAAGCCGACGGGCACTTCCTTTGACACGCCGAGGGTTCCGCGAAAGTCGAGATCGCCCTCCGCCTGGAGCGAGGCATCCCGTAATTCGATGCCGAGCGAGGTGGCGACGGCGTTCAGCGTCACCCCGGCGCAGGCCACCAACGCTTCCAGTAGCATGTCGCCGGAGCACGCACTCTGGCCGCTCCCGCCCGTGGCGGGATGCAGCCCGGCCTCGACGAGCGCCTTGCCGGTCTCGATCCTGCAACTGACACCTTCGCCGAGACGCCCTTGCGCGCGCAGAGTGATCAGGGCGTCATCCGGAGCCTCGCGATAACGCTCTTTCAGAGGTGTCTGGACGGACCGCAATTCTTCAGCCTTCATGACACCCTCCTCATGCTTGTCATGGCCTTATGCTTGTTCTGGCTGCACGGCAGCCGTAGATGTCAGCTCAAACACCTCATTCAAAATAGGCTAAGGTACTCAAGCTGGCCAAAAGCGGATCCTTGGCACATTCGCTCTGACGACATCCATTCGCCATCGACAATCGGAGTTCGCTCATGTCTCGCGCCATCGAAATCCCCGCTGCCGACGGCAGCATCGATGCTCATGTGTTCACCCCGAATAGCGCCGAAGGGCCACTGCCGGCCGTGGTGCTATTCACCGATATCGGCGGCCTGCGCTCCTGCTATCACGAAAAGGCTCAGCAGGTGGCGGACAACGGCTATGCCGTGCTGATGCCCAACGTTTACTACCGCAGTGTGCGCGGCACCGTCGTGCCGGAGGGCAAATCCTTCCGCGACCCAGACGTGCGCCCGACGCTGTTCGGGTATGCCGGCCAGCTCACACCCGAAGCACAGTCCCGCGACTTCGCCGCGCTGCTGAAATGCATCGATGACGAGCCCGAGTTCGCGGACGGCAAGATTGGCGTGGTGGGCTACTGCATGACCGGCGCCTTCGCGCTGCGCATGGCAGCTGAACACCCCGACCGTGTTGCCGCTGCAGCCGGCTTCCACTCGGCCAACCTGGCCACGGCCGGCGACCCGAACAGCCTCGTGCACGTGGTCGGCAGCATCGAAGGGCGCGTCTATCTCGGCCACGCCGACAAGGACGAACTGCTACCCCCCGACCAGATTGCCCGCCTGGACGAAGCCCTGGCCAAGGCCGGCGTGCACTTCACCACCGAACTCTACAGAGGCGCAGCCCACGGCTTCACCGCCAAGGACGCCCCGAGCTACGACGCGGCCGCCGATGCGCTGCATCACAAGCGGTTGGCGATGTTGTTGGAAGAGGCGCTATAGCATACAAATTCGTTGACGCCGGCGAGTCTGCATTCCAAGATTCAATCGATATCTTGAGGCAGCAGCATGACTAACGATCGCTCCCTTCGCGGACGGCTACAAATACCCCTGGTGGTGTTACCACTGCTGGTATTGCTGCTCGTATCTCTCTCTTCCCTTACCCACCAGCAGGCTACCGCTGCCCGAGTTGATCATGGGTTTATCGGAACCTTGGATCATCTGGTGGTTGCCAGTCATAACGAATCCATCAGGGCGCTGCGCGGCCACCTCAGGAACGATACCGCAGCGGATGGTGAACCGGACCTCCCCGACTGGTGGCATGACAATCCGAAGGTTTTGTGGACCAGTGTTGGTCGTCATACCTGCACCATCAACGCGGGCACGGGACATTCCCCTGCAGCCGCCCGTTTTCTGACCCCCCTTCTTCGCGCTCCCCCTCTGGCGTAATCCTCCGCTTATTCATGGCTGTGTATCTGGCAGTCAGTTCGGATAGTGAAGTTTTCTTCGAGGATTACCCATGAAATCGTTGCTTTTACGGGCCGTCGTCTACGGCCTGGTGATTGTGCTCGGGCTGCTGAGTGCATTGCCGAATCTTCTTTCCCCCTCTCTATCCGGTAAATTGCCGGACTGGTACCAGCAGAATACGGTTTCCCTGGGGCTGGACCTCCAGGGTGGTTCACACCTGCTTCTGGAAGCGGATATCCAGGGCTTGTTTGCCAGTGAGTACGAAGCGGTTGCTGGCGAGTTGACAGCATCCCTGCGTGAGGCGGGCATTCGTTATGGGCGCCTTCAGGTTACCCATAAGGGTATCGAGCTACCGGTGACCCAGTCCGAACGAGTGTCCGAAGCTGCAGGCCTTGCTCGTGCACTGGCTAAGGACACGCCGGATGGCACGCGTCGGTTCGACGTAGATACCAATGGCGGGCGCCTGGTGCTGACGCTGACCGAGTCCTGGCGGGAGAGTGTTTCCCGGGACGCGGTGGAGCGAAGTCTGGAAGTGGTCAGGCGGCGGCTGGACGAAACCGGACTGGTGGAGCCCAGTATCACTCGCCAGGGCAGCGACGGCATTCTGGTACAAATGCCGGGAGTCGCCGACCCGAGCGAGATTCGTGAATTGCTCGGTACCACGGCGAAAATGACGTTTCAATGGGCAGCCTTGGAGGCAGCAGAGGAAGATGTAGCAACGATTACCCTGCCGGGTGCCCATGATAACGAGCACTATACACTGGAAAAACGGGCTGCCATGGCAGGCGAGCACATCCGCGATGCGCGCATGGCTTTCAATCCGACTACGAACGAGCCGGTGGTCAATTTCGAGTTGGACGACAAGGGTGCCCGGCTGTTTGGGGATATTACCCGGGACAACATTGGGCGACCCCTGGCCATCGTGCTGGATGGTGAAGTGATTGCAGCGCCGGTAATCCGAAGCGCCATTGGCGCTAGCGGTGAGATCAGTGGTGGGTTTACCACAAAAGAAGCCAATGATCTGGCCTTGCTGCTGCGGGCTGGCGCCTTGCCCGCCCCCTTGCATGTGGTAGAGGAACGTACGGTTGGCCCCGACCTGGGCAGTGACGCCATCGCCATGGGACTGACCACCGGTTTGCTGGGTGCAGCCATGGTAATTGCCTTCATGATAGGGCTTTACGGACGCTGGGGGCTGATTGCTTGTGTGGGGCTGACGGTGAACATTGGGCTGGTCTTTGGCATATTGAGCCTGCTGGGGGCGACCCTGACTCTGCCGGGGATTGCCGGAATTATCCTCACCATTGGCATGGCGGTGGATGCCAACATTCTGATCAACGAGCGTATCCGTGAGGAGTCCCGCCAGGGCAAGCTAGCTTGGATGGCCTTGCGGGAAGGATTTGGCAAGGCCTACAGGACGATTCTGGATTCCAACTTTACTACCCTGATCGCGGTCAGCTTGCTGTTCCTGTTTGGCAGCGGGCCGGTCAGAGGCTTTGCCGTCACCATCGGCATCGGTCTGGTAACCTCCTTGTTCACGGCGATAGCGGTCACCCGCCTCATCATGGAGTGGCATATCCGCGGCCGTGAGCGGCAACCGTTGGTCATTTCAGGCATTCCCTTGCTTGACCGCCTGAGTGAGCGAGGCGTGAACTTCATGCGCGGTCGCGTGATAGGTCTCGTGGTATCGGCGGTGCTCTCCCTGGCGGCGATTGCTCTGTTTGTGCAGCCGGGGCTGAAATACGGCGTTGATTTTACCGGCGGTACGGTGGTGGAAGTACAGGCCCAAGGGGTAACCGTGGATCAGTTGCGAACCACGCTGCAGGCGCAAGACCTTGAGGACGCAGCCATTCAAGAAGCTGGCACTGATGGGCGTTTCCTCATCCGCCTGCCAGCAGAACAGGGCGCATCGGAAGCGACGGGGGAGCAGGTGGCAGTGCTCAAAACCGCGATTGCATCGGTCGAGCCAAATGCCGAGTTCGCGAAGGTGGATATGGTGGGGCCGAAAGTCAGCGGTGGCTTCAGCGAAGCCACGATTCTGGCGATCTTGTTGGCTGGCACTGGCATGTTGGCGTACCTCTGGTTCCGCTTCGAGGCACATTTCGCCTGGGCAGCCACACTGACCATTGCGCTGGATCTTACCAAAACCATCGGATTCTTCGTTCTCGCTGGCGTGGAGTTCAACCTGACGGCGGTTGCGGCGCTGCTCGCGCTGATGGGATATTCGGTTAATGACAAGGTGGTGGTGTTCGACCGTATCCGCGAGAACATGAGGAAAACACCGGGTCGGCCGATGCTGGATCTGCTTAACGAGAGCATTTCAACGACGCTCACCCGCACCGTGTTCACCTCAGTAACGACCTTCCTCGCCCTGCTGCCCATGGGCATTGCGGGCGGAGCAGCCGTTGCGAGCTTCGCATTGCCCATGTTGTTTGGCATCGTGATAGGCACCAGTTCATCGGTCTTTATTGCCTCGCCGATTCTGTATTATCTGGGCCAGCGGCGCACCAGGAAGGGGCTCGCCCAGTTGCGGCCGACAGCCGAAGAAATTCGCAAGGAACTGGAACTCACACCCTAAAAGGATAATGGAGCCAGCGCAGACCTGTTTGGGAATCCGCGCGTCTGGGACGAGAACTATGGATTTAGGGTATTCACAAGGTCTGGCGTCAATTGGAACCGACCGGCAATAGACCGCCGGTCGACGCCATACTCCCTCACCCCACCAATTCCACCCGGCCCCAATCCCCGCCCACCGAATCGAGCAACTTCTTCAACGCCGGGCTCTTGTAGGTGAAGTGCGGGTCGTCCCAGCGTTGGCGTACGCTTCGGTGCACGCAGGGCTCCAGCGTGCGTTGTTGTGAGCGGCGCATCACACGGTAGAAGCCTTTGTATTCGTTGTGCTGAATGCCGGTATGGCGCGGGTTGAGGGCGCTGTGGAAGTGCGGTTCGAGGGCGAGCCCGCAGCTTTCGGCTTCACTGGCCATCCACTGCCCGGCGAAGTCGCCGAGTTCGCGCTTCTCATAGCCGCCGCCGATATCGGTGTGCACGCCGGCGAACCACACCTGCTTCAGGTCGATGCCTGGCTTGGGCGTCCACAGGGTGGGCTCGAAGTCCTGGCGGTTTTCGTCGATGGAAACGGCGTGGCGGGCGTGGCGAATGATGCTGCTGGGGGCGGTGTCGTGGAACAGGTAGCGAGAGGTACCCAAGGTGCCGAGGAACGGGGCGGGTATGCCCAGCGAGCCAACGGTGTCCCACACGCCGATGAATTCGATCTCGGTCTTGTCCGCTACGGCATGCTTGCGGCGAAAGTCCGTGGCCTTGCGCTCGGCGGGGGCGGAGCTCTTGGGGCGCTGACGATAGAGCTCGTAGGCCTCGTTCACTCTCTCGGCGCACTCGCGCCGGAGCAGGCCGCAGTTGCGGATGAGCCCCGCCAGGGAGCGAACGGTGTAGGCGCCGCGGCTGAAGCCGAACAGGAAGAGCTGATCGCCGGGCTCGTAGTTGTGCACGACGAAGCGATAGCAATCCATGATGTTCTTGTCGATGCCGGCGCCGGTGGCGCCACCGCGTATTCGATCGCCTTCGGTGCCCACGCCCTGGTCGTAATAGACGATCTGCTTGGTGCCGGCCTGACAATCAGGAGCGACGCCGCGTGCCAGACGCAGTACGTGTGTGGGGTTATCGCTTTCGGGACATTGCCAGGTACCATCGGCGCAGACGACGATGCGCTTCATCTCGCTCCCTCCCTGCGTGTCTCTTACAAACGTAAACGCCATGTTGCAGTCTCGCTACGCGAATTGACCGAAAGCCGACATGCGTCTTAGAAATTGACGTCATGGCTTACGCAGGTGTGGCAGAGAGCTTACAACGAAAGGTGGAGTTCAATGCTTGGGAGCGGCAGTTTCACTCGTCATACGACTCATTCGTGCGCGGTGCATCGGGTGCCTGTTCGTCCAGCGATTGTCGATACTTGACGCAGCCTTTGATGAACTCCGGCCACTCGGGTATCACGGGAACCGGGTCGGTCTTGTCGGGCAGTAAGGCCCACAGGGACGGATGGTGCCAGCACAGGTCGTGTCCGCTGCAGTTGCGGTGCTCGCGGATACCTTGACGGAGCCGTTTGGCTTCGTCGATCAGCTCCTCGCGGGTCATTCGTTCGAGATCTTCATCCATGGGTGCCTCCATAGCGTTGCCCTAGCCGTCCGGCTCCTGACGTGGCGGCTTGGTGGCATTGGTAGGGTGCACGCTGCAGTATGGGTTAGGGGCCTGGGGTGTGCCATTTTGCGGGCGCACTCGTTGGCAGCCCACCGCCGTTGCAGAGCGGCGGGCTGCCGGGTGGTGCCGTGGTTATGCGGCCGGCTGTGGAATCCGTGCGATCACCTTGATTTCGAAGTCGAAGCCCGCCAGCCAGTTGACGCCGATGGCGGTCCAGTTGGGGTAGGGCGGTTCGCCGATTGCCTTGGTGCGAACCCTGTCGATCGCTTCCCACTGGGCGGCGGGATCGGTGTGGAAGGTGGTGACGTCGACGATATCGTCGAAGGTGCAACCGGCGGCATCGAGAACGGCCGAGAGGTTGTCGAAGGCGAGCTGAACCTGGTTTTCGAAATCCGGCTCGGGGGAGCCATCCTCGCGGCTGCCGACCTGGCCCGAGACGAACAGGAAGTCGCCCGAACGGATTGCCGCCGAGTAGCGGTTGATCTCGTAGAGTGCCTGCCTACCGGCAGGGAAGACTGCATCGCGTTTGGCCATCGTTCTACTCCGGTTCTGATCCGGTGATTGGTGTTGCCAAGCCGGGTTTTCCTTTACCCGGCCGGCATTGATATACGGCCCGTATGTGAATTATGCTGGCCGCATACGCAGCGTATGTCAATACGCATACGCTGCGTATGTGAAATTTTGAGATTGCGTGAGGAGAGGGCGTGGCGACGAAACGTGCGCAGAAGATGGAGGAAACCCGGGCCAAGCTCATTCGAGCCGCCCGTGAGGCCTTCGCGACCAAGGGCTATGCAGCGGCCTCGATGGATGAGCTGACCGCCGAAGCCGGGCTGACCCGGGGGGCGCTCTATCACAACTTCGGCGGCAAGCAGGGGCTGATGCAGGCGGTGGTCGATCAGATCGACCAGGAAATGGTAGAGCGCATGCTTGCCGCTCAGGCCCGCGCGGCAAGCCGCTGGGAGGGGTTGCTCGAAGAGGGCGTGGCCTATATCGAGATGGCGCTGGAGCCGGAAGTCCAGCGCATCATGCTGCTGGATGGTCCGGCGGTGCTTGGCGATCCCTCGCAGTGGCCCAATCAGAACGCCTGCCTGCTACGTACCACGCAGACCATTCAGGCGCTGATCGATGAAGGCACAGTCAAGCCGGTGGATGCGGAAGCCGCCGCGCGCCTGATCAATGGCGCGGCACTCAATGCCGCCCTGTGGATCGCCGCCGCCGATGAGCCGCGCGCCGTGCTGCCGAAAGCCGTGGAGGCGTTCCGCCAGCTCGCGACGGGCTTGCTGCAAGCCGAGGGGTGAGTCCGCTGGGCGAGCCGGGCAGGCCATTGCCTGGCTGGAACAATTCGCCTACTCGTGCTGCAAGACGTTGACGAGCTTGCCGAAGGGGTCGCGAACGTAGAACCGCCGCACGCCCCAGGGCTCGCTGACGGGACCGTACTCGATGGGCACGCTCGCTTTCTCGAAGCGGGCCAGCGCTGCTTCGATATCGTCGACTTCGATGGAGAGATCGGGCACGGGCGTGCCGGAGCCACCTTCGGTACCGAAGCTCACCTGCACCGTCATCTTGGCGTCCGCGCCGTAGGTGCGGAACCAGCCGTGGTCCATCAGCAGGTCGAGGCCCAGAATGTCGCCGTAAAATGCTGCTGCCTTGCCGAGCTCCTCTGTCGCCGTGTTGGCCATGATGCGTTTCACTTTCATGATCGCCTCGGGTGCTTTGTTGTGTGTGGTAAGTGCTGCGCATGCCGGTTGCGAAAGGCTTAAACATAGTCGCTTCGCCATCGTGCTGCCTGTTCTATCCTTTCCTTCGGCCCCCACTGTTGGGCACCTTTCCACCCCCGAGGAGCTTTCGTGATGAGGAGCTTTCCATGAGCGGCACTCTCTATCGCCTTGCGGCCTTTACCGATGACCCGAGCGGCGGCAACCCCGCCGGGGTGTGGCTGGGCGATGCACTGCCCGAACCGGCGGAGATGCAGCGTATCGCCGCCGAGGTGGGCTATTCCGAAACTGCTTTCATTGCCCCGGCCGAGGGGGAGCGGCGCACGGTGCGCTACTACAGCCCCGAAGCGGAGGTGAGCTTTTGCGGCCATGCCACGGTGGCCGGCGGTGTGCAGATGGGCCGGCTGAGCGGGGCGGGTAGCTACATGCTGGATACGGCGGTGGGTGAGGTGATGGTCACGGTCAACCAGGTGGAAGGGGAGTGGCAGGCCTCGCTGGTGTCGGTGACGCCGGAGTTTCGCCCCGCCGAGCCCGAGCTGGTCGAGGAGGTGCGCGAGCTGCTTGACTGGCAGGCCGAGGAGCTCGATCTCGAGATATCCCCCGCGCGGGCCTACGCCGGGGCCTGGCACCTGGTGCTGGCGTGCAAGGAGCGGGCACGCCTCGAACGGCTCGAGTATGACTTCGAAGGGCTCAAGGCGCTGATGCTGCGCGAGGGCCTGACCACGCTGCAACTGGTGTGGCGCGAGAGTGCAGAGCGGTTCCACGCCCGCGACCCGTTCCCGGTGGGCGGCGTAGTGGAAGACCCCGCCACCGGCGCGGCGGCCGCGGCACTGGGCGGTTACCTGCGCGATGCCGGCCTGCTCCAGGCGCCCGCTCAGCTGATCATCGTTCAGGGCGAGACCATGGGCCGCCCCAGCCGCCTGCAGGTGGACATCCCCCTGTCAGGCGGCATCGTGGTGACCGGGCAGGCGGTGAGTCTGGAAGCCTGAGCCGAGCCCGATCGTCGACAGTCGCTCACGGCCTGAGCACCCAGTAGTCGTTCTGGATGTCGTGGGGCAGCTGGTGAACCTCAATGCTGCCGAAGCCGGCCTTGCCGAAATATTCCCGCGCCTTCTCCCGGCCCCACATGGTACCCAGCCCCTCGCCGCCCTGGGCGAGGGAGACACTCATGCAGTGCATGATCGACAGGGTATAGAGCAGCGTCCCCATCGGGTGGTCGCGGTCGCCGTGGTGATGGCTCGAGGCGTGAATGTCCTGGGCCAGGTAGACACCATCCTGACGCAGGGTGCGACGAACTCCCTTGAGCAGATTCAGCGGGTGGGCCTGGTCGTGAATGGCATCGAAGGTCGTGACCAGATCGTAGCGCTGGGCCGGCGCGGTAAGGTCGAAGTCGCTGAGATCGCGCTCCTCGAAGCGCAGGTTGCCGAGCCCCCGCCGTGCGGCACGCTCTGTTGCCCAACCGATGGCCTCCCGGGAGAGGTCGTAACCGACGAAGCGGCTGGCGGGGAAGCGTTCGGCGAGTTTCATCAGCGCCAGGCCGCGACCGCAGCCGAGATCGAGCACGTCGATGCCCTGCTCCAGCCTTGCCGGGAGTTCCGGCGCCAGCGGCAAAATGGCGTCGAACAGCACGGGCAGTACGGTCTGTCCGCTGTCCTCGGCCATGACTTCGTGGAAGCGGGCGTAGCGGGTGTAGGGCACGCCGCCGCCGTGACGAAAGCATTCCAGCACGTCATCCTCCACCTGGCCCATCAAGGGCAGGTACTGGGCGAATACGGCGAGATTGGCTTCGCCCCTGTCGGTCAGCAGGGCGGCGTGCTCGAGCGGCAGGCGATAGGTCATGGCCTGCGGGTCGTGCTCGACCAGAGCGGCGACCGTGGCGCCGCCCAGCCACTCGCGTACGTAGCGCTCATTGAGCTCGGTCTTGGCGGCAAGCTCGCTGCTGGTCACCGGCTCGCCGTCGGCCAATTGGGCGAGCAGGCCGCTGCGATGGGCCAGCGAGATCAGCTGCAGCATGGCGGCTTCGTTGAGCGCGGTGACGAAGCGGCTCTCGAAGCCGGCGACGCGGGAGGCGTCGATAGCGGCGGGCGCGTCGGTTTGGGATTGTGCTTGGGCTGTCATGGGGGTCTCCAGGTTGTTGTTGGACTTCGTTAGGGCTTCGTTGGGTATTGCGGAGAACCCATTGTGGCGCTCACGGTTGGGTTACACTGAAGTCCCTACGGACAAAAACCGGCGGTTTCCGCCATGTCGATGCACAAACCCACCATCGCGCTGCTGGCGATTCCCGAAGTGGCGGCTTCCACCCTGTATGGGATTTACGATGTCTTCGCCTCGGCGGGACGCGACTGGCCCGCTCTGATCGAGGGCAAGGCCGGCGAGTCGCTGTTCATGCCCAGGGTGGTGGCGCGCAGCGGTACGCGTGAAATGACCGTCGCCAACGGCGTGCGCGTCGTTCCCGATGCCGGTCTGGATTGGGTGCCCGATGTGGTGTGCATCCCCGAGATCGCGCTGCCGCCCGAAGCGGTGATCGAGGGGCGTTACAGCGAGGAAGTCGCATGGCTCAAGCGCTGCCATGCCGAAGGGGCCATTCTGGCGACCGCCTGCTCGGGCGCCCTGCTGCTGGCTGAGTCGGGGCTGCTGCGGGGCGAGGATGCCACCACCCACTGGGCCTACTGCGACGTGCTGGGGCGCTATCCGGACGTGCGAGTGCATCCGCATCGCGCCCTGGTGATCGGCGGCATCGGCAGCCGCTTGGTCATGGCCGGGGGCGGCACCTCCTGGAGCGATCTGGCGCTCTATCTCGTCGCCCGCTTGGCGAGTGTCGATGAGGCGATGCACCTCGCCAAGCTGTTCCTGATCGATTGGCATGCCGCCGGCCAGCTTCCCTTTGCCATGCTCGCCCGCACCCGCCAAGCCGAGGATGCCGTTATCGCCCGCTGTCAGACGTGGGTTGCGGAACACTACGATGAGCCCTCGCCAGTGGCCTCGCTGATCGAGGTTTCCGGGCTGAGTGAGCGCAGCTTCCACCGCCGTTTCAGGAAGGCCACCGGCCTGACGCCGATGGAATACGTGCACACCCTTCGCCTGGAAGAGGCCAAGCAGATGCTGGAGACCGAGACCACGCCCGTGGATGCCATTGCCGAGGCGGTGGGCTACGAGGATGGCGCCTTCTTCGGGCGGTTGTTTCGGCGCAAGGTGGGGCTGACGCCGGCTCAGTACCGGCGCCGCTTTGGCGGGCTGCGCAAGGCGCTGTCAGGGTGATGGGGAACGGTGAATCGCTCAACTGGGCCGCTCAGCTGGGCTGATGACTTCCCACATCGGCGGCAAAGCTGATCGCCAGCCGGTTCCAGGCGTTGATGGTACAGACCGCCAGGGTGAGGTCGGCCATGCCCTTCTCGGAGAAGTGCTCGCGGGTGGCCTCGTACAGGGCCTCGTCGATGCCGTTTCCGGCGATCAGGGTATTGGCCTCGGCCCAGGCCAGGGCGGCGCGCTCGCGCGGGGTATAAAAGGGCGTCTCGCGCCAGGCGTTCAGGGCATACAGCCGCTGCTCGGTTTCACCGGCCTTGCGTGCGTCCTTGGTATGCATGTCGATGCAATAGGCGCAGCCGTTGATCTGCGAGACGCGGGTATAGACCAGCGCCAGCAGGCCATCGCCAAGCTCACCCGCTTCCGCCGCCTGGTGAACGTGTTGCTGCAGATCCAGCATGGCCTTGAGGCCGGCGGGGCTGGCGGAGAAGTAGTTCATGCGCATGGGTGGGGCTCCGAAAGAACTTGGAAGCCCCACCCTAGCGCGGCGGTTATCGCCTCGATTGTAGATTTTCGACCTCAGTGCAGCTTCATGCGCGGGCGGATGAAGCGGTTGAGTCCGTCCGAGAGCAGAATCAGCGCCGTCTTGGCCGTGCCGTGGATGGCGCGCTGGTGCATGCGGTAGAGCGAGGCGTAGAAGAACTTGGCCAGGCGCCCCTCGATGAACAGGCTGCGCGCCGAGGCGCCGCGCATCAGGCTGCCGATGGCCTCGAAGTGGGCCAGCGAGATGAGCGAGCCGCGGTCGCGATAGCGGAACGGCTTGAGGGTGCCGTTCTCGAGCCGGGCGAGCAGATTCTTGTAGAGCCGCTGGGCCTGCTGGTGGGCGGCCTGCGCTCGAGGCGGTACCACGCTGCCGTCCGGCTGGGGGCAGCTGGCGCAGTCGCCGAGCACGAAGATGTTGGGGTCGTCGACGCTCTGCAGGGTCGGCTCCACCTGGATGCGCTGATTACGATCCAGGCTCAGCCCCAGTTCGCGCAGCACGTTGGGTGCCTTGATGCCGGCGGCCCAGACGTTGAGGTCCGTTTCGATGCGCTCCTCGTCGGCGGTGACGATGGCGCTCTCCTCCACGCAGACCACCCGGGTGCTGGTGTGCACCTTCACTCCGAGGCGTTCCAGCTCGGTACGCACGGCGCTGCGAATGCGCTCGGGCAGGGCTGGCAGCACGTCCGGCGCCGCTTCGATCAGGTGAACCTCCAGGTGGCGGCTGTCCATCTCGGTGAAGCCGTAGCTGTGCAGCATGCGCGAGGCGTCGTAGAGCTCCGCCGCCAGCTCCACGCCGGTGGCGCCGGCGCCGACGATGCCCACCGTGAGGTGCGGATGCTCTCGCCGCTCGGGGTCGCTGTAGCGCAGGAAGGTATTGAGCATGTCGCGCCGGAAGGCCTCGGCCTGGGCCGGACTGTCGAGGAAATGACAGTGATCGGCGACGCCGGGGGTGCCGAAATCGTTGCTCACGCTGCCGAGTGCCAACACCAGCAGGTCGTATTCGAGGCTGCGGGCCGGCAACACTTCCTCGCCGTGTTCATCGAGCACCGGGGCCAGGCGCAGCTGGCGGGCCTCGCGGTCGAGCCCTTCGAGGGTGCCGCGCTGGAAGCGGTAGCCGTTCAGCTGGGCATGGCTCTGATAGGAGATCTCATCGATGCTGGAATCTAGCGCACCGGTGGCGACCTCATGCAGCAGCGGCTTCCATATGTGGGTGGGGTTGCGGTCGATCAGCGTGATCTCCGCCTTGCCGCGTCGTCCCAGACGGCGGCCGAGGCGGGTGACCAGCTCCAGCCCGCCGGCGCCGCCGCCGACCACCAGGATTCGTCTTCCTTCCATGTAAGGCTCCGTTAATATGAATGTGTAATTGAGAAATGGGTGCTTCTACTGTACCGCCGGAATTTGAGAATCGTTGTACTTTTTTCTATGCACTGAAGGGCTCCCAACATGAGCGCCGCCTTCCAGCTGTACCCGCCAGGTGGCACCGGCCTCGTGCTGCGGTACTTCACGCCCAGTGCCGCGCTGCGTGCCTACGTGCAGTGCTATTGGCAGGCGCAAAGGCAGGCGCAAGGGGGCAGCGAGCCGGCCGGCATCGAGCTGATGCACCCGGATGGCGCCGCGGGTCTGCTGTTCAACTTCGGTGACGCGCTGGAGCGCGACGGTGAGCGGCTGCACGGCGCCTGCTGGGTCGATGGACCCAAGCGGCGCACGGCGCGACTGACGGTGGGGAGCCAGCTCGAGCTGCTGGGCGTACGCTTCCTGCCGGGCATGGCATTGCCGTTCCTGGGCGAATCCCTGGCGGTCTTGGCCGGTGGGGGGCTGACGCCGGGCGAGGCCCTGCGCCGGCTCGAACTCGAGGCGCTGCACGAGCGGCTGCTCGAGACGCCCGATCCGGCGGGGCGCATTGCGCTGCTGGAGGACTATCTACTCCAGCGGCTGCGGCGGTACGCCGCGCCACAGGTGCCGGCCCTGACGGCATCCCTCGACTGGCTCGAGCGCCACCAAGGCCAGACCAGTGTCGCCACGCTGGTGGCTGAGCTGCCCTTCGGCCAGCGCCACCTGGAGCGGCTGTTTCAGCGCCATGTGGGGCTCTCACCCAAGCGCTATGCCCGGCTGCTGCGCGTCGCCCGCAGCCGCGAGCTGATCAAGCAGGGCGGGGCGAGGGCCTCGCTGACCGATACCGCCTTTGCCGCCGGCTACTTCGACCAGGCCCATTTCATCCACGACTTCAAGGCCGTGACCGGCCTGACGCCGGGAGGCTATCGCGACCATGTGCGGCGGCGTTATGGGTAATGCTTCGGTCAGCCTGATGTTTTGGCAGGCATATGCAGGGCCACGCCAGCCATGACCAGCGCGATGCCGGCGAGATCCTGTCGGGTCGGGATCTGAGCGAGCATGATCGCCGCAATAACGGTGGCTGTTGCTGGCAGGATGGCGAGATAGAGGGCAAAAGTCGCTCGCGGCAAACGAGACATGGCGAGTTGGTCGGAGACGTAGGGGATGACGGAGGAGCATATACCCACGGCGATACCCGCCAACACCAGCTCAATTACGCCGAAGGCTTTGGCTGCTTCGACAAGTCCGATTGGCACGAGAATGAAGAAAGCAATCGCCATGGCTGCTCCCAGACGTTCGACGCCGCCACTGGCGCCTTCCCTGGCCGCCTTGTGTCCAAGCACTAAATAGACAACGAAGAGAGCCCCATTCAGGGTGGCCCAGAACAGGCCCAAAGGATCGGAGGACCATCTCAAGTCGACCAGTAGCAAGACGCCCAATACTGCCAGGCTTAGTGCCAGAAGGTTGCGGCATGTGCGCAGGCCATAGAGGGAGACGGCGATGGTGCCGACGAACTCCATGGCTGCCACCAAGCTCATCGGCAGACGGTCGAGAGCGAGATAAAACGAAGTGTTCATTATCGCCAGGCAGGCGCCGAGCCCCAGTAGCAGCCACCTCGTCCGGGGATCGGCCTTTCGGATTGTTCGCCACGGCCGGGTGATGGGAGCGAAGAACAGGGCGGCCGTCGCGATCCGGAACCAGGCCACGCCGAGTACGCCGACGGCAGGGAAGAGCAGTACGGCGAAGGCGGGGCCAAGATAATGGAATACGGCGCTCACCCCGAACCAGACATGGGGTGGGACAACCTCGGCAACCCGATTGAGAGTGGCATTCGGCGGAGGCATGACAGCTCCTTTTTTCTTATTATGTGAAGAAAGGAAGCGGTAATGGCATGTGTTAAATAAGGACGTTTTCACCTGATAAATGGAAATTGGAAGGTAAAATCCATGAAACGCCTTCGATATGAAAATGGTGTGCCGGATGCAACGGATCGGCAGTTGCTGGAAGCGCTCGTTATCGATGCGCGCACCAGTATTGCAGAGCTGGCACGCCTCGTTGGTCTGTCGCCGCCCAGTGTTTCTGAGCGGATCAAACGCTTGGAGGAGGCGGGGGTGATCGAGGGCTATACCGCCAGGATCAGTCCGTGTGCATTGGGCTTGTCACTCGCAGCATGGTTGCGTATTCGACCGCTACCGGGACAGTTGCAACGGGTCGTTGATTTGCTGCAGGAACTGCCGGAGATCACGGAGTGCGACCGTATTACGGGCGACGATTGCTTCATTGCCCGTGCTCATCTCGAATCGGTCGAGCATTTGGAACGGTTGATCGATGAGATCATTCCCTATGCAACGACTAACACGGCACTCATCCAATCCTCCCCGGTTCCACGTCGCCTACCTCCATTGAATGGCGCTGAGGCGAGGGACGCTTTCTATAAGCGGCGCGCTCGCTGTCAGTGACGGTGTGTCGTGACTATAAGCCGGGCGTGTTCCGTAGGTACCGTCGACGAGTTCATCGCCGCGCCCGTAGGCCGAATAGGTGTGGAAGATATCGCCGCTGGTGTCGCGGTAGTTCGACAGGTGGGCAGTGTTGTACTTGTTGACGTATTTGATCCTCACCGCGAGCATGGTTCTGCCATTCACTACGTCCAGCGTCGATACGCAGCCAGGGGATGAGCTCATGACGAATGAGGTTGGCCAGCCTTCCGGGCCGCGCCCTGGGTTCCGCTCTTCCGGGAGCGGTACCCATGAGGCGCCTGGAGCGGCGCTCTCCTATGTCGAAAAGGGTCGCGGCCTGCCACTGTTGATCCTGGGTTCGGCCGTCTACTATCCGCGCACCTTCCCGGCGAGCTTGCACGGATCGTGTCGTCTGATCTTCGTGGATCTTCGCCATTTCGCCGGCAAGCTCGACACGGGGCGGGTGGCCATTACCCTGGAGACGTACTGCGAGGATATCGAGGCCATGCGCAGCCGGCTGGGTCTCGAGCGGTTCGTGCTGGTGGGGCACTCCCATCACGGCAACGTCGCCCTTGCGTATGCCAAGCGATATCCCCACAGGGTGTCCCATCTGGTGCTCATCGGCACACCACCCTGTGACGTTCGGGGCACACTGGAAGCCGGGCATCGCTATTGGCAAACCCATGCCTCGAGCGAGCGCAAGGCGGCACTGACGCGCGGCCAGGCCCTGCTCGACGAGAAGGCGCTGGCCGCTCTGCCACCGGGAGAAGCGTTCGTCGCGCGCTATGTGGCCGAAGGCCCACGCTTCTGGTACGACCTGCATTACGACGCCGCCCCTCTCTGGCATGGGGTGCCGATCGACACCGAGGCTTTCACGGCCTTTCGCGACTTCTTCGTCGACTACGAGTTCAACTGGCGTCTGGAGGATCTCTCCGCGCCGGTACTGGTAGTGATGGGGCGCCATGATTATGTCGTGCCGCCTACGCTCTGGGAATCCCGCTTGCCTGGCCTGCCACCCGTTACCTATCGGCTGTTCGAGCGCAGTGGCCACACGCCCCAACTGGAAGAGCCGGAAGCGTTCGCCAGGTCGTTGTTGGAGTGGCTTGGGCTGGGTAAGCCATAAAGCGGTGACATCCATCTGCTTGACGCCTCGATCATCGAGGTATAGGTTTCCACTATGACCAAAGCGAAATCCGAAGCGGCCACCGGTCGCCGGATCCCCGACTACAGCGATCCTTCGTACTGGCGCGGCACGATCAAGATGTCGCTGTCGAAGTTCTTCGTGCTCAGCGTGCTGCACCGCAAGCCGATGCACGGCTACGAGGTGGTGCAGGCGGTGGAGAAGAGCACCAATGGCTGCTGCAGTCCCTCGGAGGGCACGGTCTATCCGGTACTCAACGAGTTCGAGGCGGGGGGCTACCTCTCGTCCACGAACGAGGTGGTGCAGGGGCGCTCGCGCAAGGTGTATGCGCTGACGGAGAAGGGGCGGGATGCCTTTCAGGTGGCGGTGGATGCCTGGCTGGAGGCCACGGACTGCATCGTCGAGAGCCGTCGCATGGCCGCGGGGGCAGTGAAAGGGGAGGAGCGGGAAGGATGAGCGTGAAGCGTTTTTTCAGGCCCCTATACCTCGATGATCGAGGTAGTCGATGAGCTCGCGCACCGGTGTGGTCGTCGCCCTGGGCGTCTCCCAGACGCTGGCCTGGGGCTCGACCTACTATCTGCCGGCCATCCTGGCCGTGCCCATGGCGCGAGACCTCGGCCTTGCCACGGGTACGGTATTTGCGGCCTTCTCCTCGGCATTGGTGGTGTCGGCCGTGCTGGGGCCGGCGGTGGGAAGGCGCATCGACAGATTTGGCGGACGCGACGTGCTGGCGGCCTCGAGCCTGGTGTTTGCCCTGGGCCTGGTGCTGCTGGGGTTGGCGGATGGGCCCGTGCTGCTATGGGCAGGTTGGCTGGTGATCGGCGTCGGCATGGGCATGGGACTGTACGAATCGGCTTTCTCGACTCTGGCCGGGCTCTACGGTAGCGAGGCGCGCGGCGCCATTACCGGTATCACGCTGTTGGCGGGCTTTGCCAGCACGGTGTGCTGGCCGATCACCGGCTGGCTCAACGCCGAATTCGGCTGGCAGAACGCCTGCTTCACCTGGGCGGCGGTACATCTGCTGCTGGGTCTGCCGCTCAACCGGTTGCTGATTCCATTCGGTATCCAGCCGCCCGCGCTTCACGCCGAGACGGCAGTCGCCGAGGCGAATTCAACCTGGCTGCCCATGGCGCTGCTGGCCTTCGTCTTCGCCGTGACCTGGTTCGTCAGTACCGCCATGGCGGCGCACCTGCCGTGGCTGCTGCAGATCGCCGGCCTCTCGCCCGCCGCCGCCATTGCCGCCGCAGCGCTGGTCGGGCCGGCCCAGGTGGCGGCACGAATGCTCGAGTTCTCGCTGCTGCAGCGCTTTCATCCCTTGCTCTCGGCCAAGTTGGCCGTTATCGCGCATCCCATTGGCGCGCTCGGCGTGATGACGCTGGGGGCACCGCTGGCCACGCTGTTCGTGCTGCTGCACGGTGCCGGCAACGGCATTCTCACCATCGCCAAGGGCACGCTGCCGCTGGCCATTTTCGGCCCCCATGGCTATGGCCTGCGCCAGGGCGTGCTGATGGTGCCGGCACGCTTCGGCCAGGCCCTGGCGCCGCTGGCCTTCGCCCTGTTGATCGAGCGCTTCGGCACCCAGGCGCTGCTGTTCTCCTCGGCCCTGGGGCTTGCCGCCCTGGTGGCGCTGCTCGTCCTGCAAACCCACGCCCTGAAGGAGGCGACATGAGGCTTCGCACGCTCAACGACCCCGACTATCTACCGGCCCTCGACGAGCGCTTCGCTCTGCGGCAGCCCGGCCAGGGCTTGCCCGATCCGCTGGGCCATCCGCCACGCATCCTGCTGCTCTACGGCTCGCTGCGCGAACGCTCCTATTCGCGCCTGGCGGTGGAAGAGGCTGCGCGGCTGCTGCGCTATTTCGGCGCCGAGACGCGGATCTTCGACCCTTCCGATCTGCCGTTGCCGGACCAGGTGCCGGGCGACGATCACCCGGCGGTGCGGGAGCTGCGCGAGCTGGCGCTGTGGTCCGAAGGGCAGGTGTGGTGCAGCCCCGAGCGCCACGGCCAGATCACCGGCGTGATGAAAACCCAGATCGACCATCTGCCACTGAGCATGGGCGCGGTGCGGCCCACCCAGGGGCGCACCCTGGCGGTGATGCAGGTCAGCGGCGGCTCGCAGTCGTTCAATGCGGTGAACACGCTGCGCCTGCTGGGGCGCTGGATGCGCATGTTCACCATTCCCAACCAGTCCAGCGTGCCCAAGGCGTATCAGGAGTTCGATGAGGCCGGGCGCATGCGACCCTCGCCGCTCTACGACCGCATCGCCGACGTGATGGAGGAGCTGGTGCGCTTCACCGTGTTGTTACGGCCCCACGCCGAAACGCTGGTGGACCGCTACTCGGAGCGCCGTGAGGCGGCCGGTGCCAAGGCCGACCCGGTGACCGACAAGGCGGCGGTCAGTCAGGCCTCATAGCGGTGACATGCATAACGGGGCGCCAGGCGCCCCGGTGTTCGGTCGTCTGAGAGCAGTCGTCACGCCGGCTGCGTCAGGCGCGACGTGGCGAACTCACGATGCAATTGCTCGACCAGCCGGGCGATGCGCTCCAGGGCACTTTGGGTCGAGGCGGCCAGCGCCTCGCCGCCTTCCTCCTGATGCTCGATGGCGATGCTGTGAAAGCCGCCGATGCCGATGAACTGCAGGGCGGTGCGCGCGCCCGGCTCGAGATGGTTGAATGCCGCCATGCTGCGCCCTGGGTCGAAGTCGTAACCGCCGCGAGAGGAGAGCAGCACCGCATGCCGTTTTCGGTCGGCCAGCAGCGGCACGTAAGATTCCAGGGGCATGAAGGGGTGGGCACCGTACTGCATGTCGAAATCGACCGTACGACCCAGACGGACGATGTTGTCGATCCAGGCCTTGAACGCGGCCGGTGGGCCGAAGTTGTACATCGGTACGCCGAGCACCAGGATGTCGGCCCGTACGACCTCGTCCACCAGCGTATCGCTCTCGGCAAGGACCGCCCGCATCGGATCGGTCTGCTGCTTTGGGGATGTGAAAGCGGCTTCGATCCATTCGACGCTGGTTAGTTGCGGCGGGTTGGCGCCGATATCCCGATAGACGATCTCGGCATCCGGCTCCAGAGTGCGCCAGCGGGAAACGAAGTGGTGGGTCAGCCGGCGGGTGTGCGAGCCGTGGTCGTGGCTGCCGGCACGGCCGGGGCGTGGGCTGGCATCGAGGTGAAGTAAACGCGTCATGGGTTTTCTCCGTCACTGGGTGTAGGATCTATTGAATGAATTGTTCTCAGCCTTGCTTGTGGTTCGTTTCATATAAGCCTGAAGCTACGTAGGGCGACAAACGACGATTCTTTTTCGATTTTGGAAAATAAAACTCATCCATGATGCCGCGACGACTGCCTTCTCTCTCCGCCCTGCGTGCCTTCGAGGCGGCGGCGCGCCACCTCAGCGCCAAGCGTGCTGCCGAGGAACTCTCGGTCACGCCGACGGCGATCAGCCATCAGATCCGCCAGCTCGAGGAGAGCCTGGGCGTGGCCCTGTTCGTGCGGCGGCCGCGGCAGCTGGTGCTGACGACTCAGGGCCAGGCGCTGCTCACCGTGCTGAGCGACTCCTTCGATGCCATCGCCGAGACGGTGACCAAGCTGCGCCGTCCGCCGACGCGGCAGGCGGTAACGCTCTCGACCACTCCGGCCGTGGCAGCACGCTGGCTGCTGCCCTGGGTCTGCCTGCTGCGCGATGCCCACCCGCAGATCGACCTGAGCATTCAGGTCTCACATAAAGCGGTCGCCCTGGATGGCGTCGTCGCCGACATGGCGATTCGCTACGGCGAGGGCCCCTGGCCCGGGCTGGTCGCGGAGAAGCTGTTCGACAATGTCTTCGTGCCCGTCTGCAGCCCCGTGCTGAAGCTGCGTGAACCGGCCGAACTGGTGCGCCATACGCTGCTGCACTTCTCTTCGCCCGCACCGTTGGACTGGGTGGCCTGGCAGCGCCAGGTCCAGGTACCGGGGCTCGACGTCAGCGCCGGACTGATGTTCTCCGACGAGACCCATGGCATCGCCGCTGCCCTGGACGGCCAGGGCATAGCTCTGATGAGCCGGTATCTGATCGAGGAGGAGCTGCGTCAGGGGCGCCTGGTTCAACCATTCGGCCCCGAGGTGAAGGCCGCTCCCTTTCAGCTCGTCTACCCGCCCGAGCGGCTCGAGGAGCCGGCCATCGCCGCCGTGCGCGAGTGGATCGTCGGGCTGCTGGATCCCCAAGCCAGAGAGAGCGGCTGCCGTGCGATAGTCGAGCGCCAGTCATGACGTCAGTCGTGTCAGCTTGTCGGGATTGCGCACGATGAAGATATCCGTGGCCTGGCCTGAGCGGTCGTAGCCGAAGGTCACCGTCGCGACGACGCTTCCCTCTCGGTACATCATGAAGCCGGGACCGCCGTTGATGTCGGCCACGCGCCACAGATAGCCGGCCCAGTATTGGCTCAGACGGCTGGCCAGGAAGTCGAGTACGGCCGACTTGCCGTGCAGCGGCTCGAGCAGGGTGGGCACCTTGCCGCCGCCGTCGGCACTGAGGCGGACCTCAGCCGAGAGCAGGTTGGCAAGTCGTGCCGTGGCGCCCTCGGTGATGGCGAGCCTGAACGCTTCCAGCAGCGCCTGCTGGCGTTCCTGGGGTGGCGCATGGCGCTGTTCGGCTGCCTGCAGATTGGCTCGCGCTCGGGAAACCAACTTGCGGCAGGCCGGCTCCTTGAGTTCGAGCATGGCGGCGATCTCGGCGTAGGACGTGTCGAAGATCTCATGCAGCAGGTAGGCGGCCCGCTCCTTGGGCGAGAGGCGTTCCAGCAGCAGCAGGAAGGCGGTGGAGAGCGAGTCGGCCAGCTGCATGCTGTGTTCCGCATCGGATACGGCAGCGGTCGGGATGGGCTCGGGCAGCCAGGCACCGACGTAGTCGACCCTGGCCCGGTGGGCATTGCCCAGCAGATCGAGGCAGCGTCGCGTGCAGGCGGTGGTCAGCCAGGCGTGGGGCGTATCGATGGCCTCACGATCCGCTGCCTGCCATTTGAGAAAGGTGTCCTGCACCGCATCCTCGGCGTCGGCGCGCGAGCCGAGGATGCGATAGGCCAGCCCCAGCAGCATGGGGCGGGCCTCTTCGAAGCGCAGAAAATCGGCAGAAGGCATCAGGCTGTCTCGGCTATCGGCGCTGAGCTGTCCTTGGCCCAGGCCACCGTGGCGGCGTGGATCACGGGCGGATGGGCAAGCAGGGGCGTTACCGCGGCGAGATAGGCATCGTAGGCCGGCCCCTGCATGAAAGCCTGTGGATCCGCGCCGACGGCATAGCGCTGGAAGACGCGAATGGTGTCGGGATCGCTGTCATCGTAACAGTAGTAATAAACGTCGTGGACCTGGCGCGCCTGGATGCTGGGCGCCAGGTGGGTCTCCCAGGCGCGGCGTACCTCGTCGCGCTTGCCGGGCAGTGCCCTGTGGGTGATGAACAGAGTGCTCTGGCTCATGTGTGGCTCCTGAATCGCTTAGGTAGAGAGGCGAAGGCCGAGTGGCCGTCACTGTCATGACGATTCAGGTGGGCGTAATGTGACATGCGCCTGCTCGCCTCTTGTTCGACTCAAGAGCTGAGCCAAACAGTCACTGCTCTTCTCGCTCCGGATGGAGCGGCATCAGCCGGCCACGTTCACGATAGAGCCCGATGTCGCGCAGCATACGGGCGTCGCACTCTTTCAATGCGACATGCTGGCGATGGTTGGCAGAGCGGTAGCGGCCTTGCTTGAACCACGTCGCGATATTGCCCAGATTCATGATGTTCCCTCCCAAGGCGGTATGTCCCTGCAACTTGCCGATTCTCATCATGGGAATCACTCCGTTCATTGCCTTCAAAAGGCGGCATCGGGGCTGTTGGCGGGGAAGCGTTCGCTGATTTCCTCCACGGTGAAGCGCGGCGTGATGTGCTGTGGGCAGTTGAAATCGAACGCCTCGATGGCGATCACCACGCCTCTCTCTACCCGGGCGCGGTAGGTGGGCACCTCCAGCCGAGCCAGCAGGGCAGCGTCGTCCTCTTCGTGGACGATGCGTGCCCGACCCCAGATCTTTAGCCGCCGCCGGTTGGCGTAGTCGATCAGGAACAGCATCGTCCTGTCGTCATGGGCAATGTTGCCCGCGCTGATGTACTGCCGATTGCCGGAGAAATCGGCGAAGCCGAGGGTGTGGTCGTCAAGGCACTGCAGGAAGCCGGGCGAACCGCCACGGTGCTGCACATAGGGCCAGCCATTCTCGCCGACGCTGGCCATGAAGAAGTGGTCCTGGGCGGCAATGAACTCGCGAACCGGCGCGCCGAGAACGTCACGTTCGACCTCGGCCGGGTCGACGGGCTTGGTGGTTTCCCGGCTGCCGTAGCGAGCCTGGGCGGCGCGAACCGAAGGGGTATAGGTGAGCGTCTTGAAGGCACGTGTCATGGTGAAGTTCCTCGAAAGGTGCCGCCCAGGGAGAGCGGCACCGCAACGGTTAGGCAACCGAATTCAGGGTGACCCGGTCGAAGTCGATCTCCACGCGGCTGGCCTTGCCGAGGATATTGGTCAGCAGGTTCAAGCCCACATGGGTGATGATCTCGACGATCTCGCCGTCGCCATAGCCGGCATCGCGCACGGCCTGCAGCTCTGCCGTGGTGACCTCGCCCGTGTGCTCGACCAGGGCGCGGGCGAAGGCGACTGCGGCAGCGGCTTTGGCGTCCTGGCTGGTGCCGCGGCGATTGGCGGCCATCTCGTCGCTGGTCAGCCCGGCGCCCTGGCCAAGCGTCGAGTGTGCGGAAAGGCAATATTCGCAGCCGTTCTGCTGCGCCAGCGCCAGGGCGATACGCTCCCGGGTTCGCAGGTCGAGACGGCCCGACTTGGCGATGCCGTGCAGGCCGAGAAAGGCCTCCAGCGCCTTCGGTGAATTGGCAAACACCCTCAGGAAGTTCGGCACCACGCCCAGTTGTGACTGAATCGAATCGAACAGTGCCTTCTGCTCGGCATCGGCGGTTTCCAGACTGACGACATTGATACGGCTCATGGCAAAGCTCCTCTTGGTTTGAACGCCCGCTTTATGAGCGGCGTCGCAGCGTGAGCTGCGGACACGGCAAGCTTGCCTAATTTCGAAATATTGAAGAATCGTCATAGAATGCAATTTGTCATTTCTTTTTTCGGAACAATAAATGGATCGCTTTCACCTGATGACGGTATTCCTCGCCGTGGCGGAGGAGGAGAGCTTTGCCGGGGCGGCCCGCCGTCTGGGGCTCTCGCCGCCCGCCGTGACGCGTGCCATTGCCGAGCTGGAGGAGCGGCTGGGCGTGCGGCTACTGACGCGCACGACCCGGGTGGTGAGGGTGACCGAAGCGGGGGCGAGCTATCTCGACGACTGCCGCCGCATCCTGCAAGACGTCAAGGAGGCCGACGAATCGGCGGCGGGGCTTGCCGCCATGCCGCGCGGGCAGCTCAACGTGACCGCGCCGGTGCTGTTCGGCAGGCTCTTCGTGCTGCCGACCCTGCTCGATTACCTGGAGGAGTATCCCGAGGTCAACGCCAATGCGGTGTTTCTGGATCGGGTGGTCAACCTGGTCGACGAGGGTTTCGACGTGGCGGTGCGGATCGGTGAGCTGCCCGACTCGTCGCTACGCGCCGTGCGCGTCGGTCAGGTGCGGCGTGTAGTCTGCGGTGCTCCCAGTTACTTCGAGCGTCAAGGTTGGCCGCAGCATCCGGATGAGCTCGGCCAGCATCGCATCGTCATGGCCAGCGGCATCTCCTTGCAGTCGGAGTGGACGTTTTTCCCCAAGGCTGGAGAGAAGGGAGTGTCGTACCGGGTCAAGCCGCGCCTGGTGATCAACGTCAACGACGGTGCCGCGCAGGCAGCGTCCGCCGGCTGGGGCGTGACGCGTTTGCTGTCGTATCAGATCGCGCCGCAGCTCGAACGTGGAGAACTGGTCACGGTACTCGAGGAGTTCGAGGCGCCGCCGCTGCCTGTGCATATCGTGCATCGGGAGGGGCGCCGCCCGGCGGCCAAGGTGCGGGCCTTCATCGATCTGCTGGCCGGGCGGCTGAGAGAGGAAGCCGTGCTGCGCTAGGCGGCGGCCTGCTCCTCCTTGTCGTAGTTGATCATCCAGGCGACGCCGAATTTGTCCACCAGCATGCCGAAGCGATGTGCCCAGAAGGTCTCATCGAGAGGCATCTGCACAGTGCCGTTGTCGGCCAGCGCATTGAAGAGCTTTTCGGCCTGCTCAACGGAGTCGACTCCTACCGCAATGCTGACGCCCTTGATGCCTTCATAGGATGCAGGGCTGCAGGGGGAGTTGTCGGATGCCATCAGCAGTTGATCGCCGATGCGCAGTCGTGCGTGCATGACAAGATTGCTGGCTTCCTCAGGTATCTCCATGCCTTCGCTGGCGGGCATTTCGGCGTAGGTGGCCAGAGCCTCGAGCTTGGCGTCGAAGCAGCGCTGGTAGAACTCGAAGGCTTCGCGGCAATTGCCGTCGAAGATCAGGTAAGTGGAAAGCTGCATGGTGAATCTCCAGGGGTTGTTGTTGGTACCGCTTCCCTACATCGATTCAACATAGTCGCTTTCGACATGCCCCTTTATTTTTTAACGGCCAGTTGGCATGGCCAGACGCTGGAGGCGGGCGGCCTGCTGGGCAAGGGCGTCGCAAAGCGCCGGTGGATCGAGGATCTCGAAGTCGTAGGGCTGATGGGCGAGCTGGCGAGCGAACCAGCTCAGGCTGTCGGTGCGGGCATGCAGCAGCACGGCGCTGCCGTCGGGAGTGAATACGCCGATATGGCGCCCCAGCTCTTCGACGGCATGGGCGAGATCGGTGTGCAGGCGCACGCTGACGGCGGTGGCGCGGGGCAGGTTGGCGATGCTGCGGGCCAGATGTGCGGCCGGGTCGAAGTCGGCCGGCCTGTCGAAACTGGCCTCGAGCGGGGTGGCCTCAATGATGCGGTCGAGGCGAAAGCTGCGCAGGTCGCGGCGCAAGTGGCACCAGCCACTGACGTACCAGCGTCCGCCGCGGTAGACCAAGCCATAGGGGTTGAGCACGCGCTGGGTGTGCTGCTCCCGGTCGTCGCGGTAGTCGAGCCGCACGCGCTGGCGGGCCTGGGTGGCGGTGGCGAACAAGAGCAGCAGGCGCTCGTCGCCCGGTGCCCTGGCCGAGGGCAACTCCAGCCGGGCGCTCTCGCTCAGCGCCTGTGCTTGCTGTTTAAGCCTGGCGGGCATGACCCGTTCCAGCTTGGCCCGCGCGGTGTCCAGCGCCGGGGCCGTTTCGGCAATGCCCAGCCCTTGAGCGGCGAGCAGCCCCAGCGAGACGGCCAGCGCCTCTTCGCTGGTCAGCATCAGCGGTGGCAGCTTGAAGCCAGGCATCAGGCGGTAGCCGCCGTGCCGTCCCCGCTCGGTGGTGACGGGAATACCGAGCTCTTCCAGCGCCTGGATGTACCGCCTAAGCGTACGGCGGTCGACGCCCAGCCGTTCGGCCAGCTCCCGGCCGCTCATGTGACGGTGGGCCTGCAGCAACTCGAGCAGTGTCAGCACGCGAACGGTGGGATTGGCCACGCTGAATTTCCTTGTCGTAAATAGGGCGTGATGTGTCCTATTTAGCCATTACCTTGCTGACAAGGCCAGGCGCAGAGGGCGCTGGCTTTTCTCACTCACTTTTTTCACTCAGCTTTTCTCTCTCAACAAGGAGCAAGACAATGGAACCCGTTCTCTTCTATGGCGTACCGCAAGGCTGTTCGTTCGGCTCTATCGTGGCGCTCGAGTGGCTGGGCAAGCCCTATCGCCTGTGCCGCATGGAAATGATGGAGCAGCCGTGGGATGCACGCTTTGCCAAGGTCAATCCGCGCTTCAAAACCCCGGCGCTGCTCACCGAAGACGATGAAATGCTGAGCGAAAGCCTGGCCATTCTGCTGCACGCGGCATCGCGCAACCCCGAGCACCCGCTTGGCGTTCGCCACGGCAGCGCGGAAGCCGATCGGCTGCACCAGATGCTGTCCTATCTGGTCTCGGATTTCTTCGCCGCCTTCAATCCGCTGTGGGTGCTATATGACGGTGCCGCTGGCATCGGTCCGCTGGCCGACAAAGGCGTCGACGCCAGTCATCAGGAACTGCTGCTGACGGTCGCCCGCACCGACATCGCCGAGCAGTGCGCCTACCTTGATGGCTTGCTCGCCGACCGGCAATGGCTGCTGGGCGAGCGCAGCGTCGCCGATGCCTACCTTACCGGCGTCGGCCGCTGGGTGGCGTACCACAACCGCAACTACGGTCTGTTTGAGCTGGAAGGTGCGTACCAGAATTTGGCGGGCTACCTGCGCCGGCTGGACGACGATCCGGCGGTGCAGTTCGCCCGCGCCATCGAGCGCGGCGAGCAGCCGACGGGAAAGGGGCACTTCCAGGGCCATGTGAGCCTGCGTGAATTGGAGTCGCGACTGGCTGCCTAGGCAAGCACAAGCTGAGAAAGCCAAGCGCCGCCGGGCACGCTAAGATCAGGCGAAGCCCCGGCGGCGCTCGACTCGATGGAGAACGACATGTACCTATCGGCGCAGGATATCGAAGCTCTTGAGGGCATACGGAAGGTGCACTTCCTCAATGCTCAGGCCGTGCGCATCAACAAGTCGCTGGGGGATGCCGTGGGCATGACTCGGCTCGGGATACACCACATCAGCGTGCCGCCTGGGCATTTCTCGACCGAATACCATTTGCACCATTACGAGGAGGAAGCCATCTACGTTCTCTCGGGGCGTGGGGTGGCCACCATCGGCGAGCGCAAGCAGCCGATCGGCCCCGGCGACTTCATCGGCTGTCCAACCAACGGCGTGGCCCATGAGATGTACAACGACGGCGACGAACCGCTGGTATGCCTGGTGATAGGCCAGCGGCTGGCGCAGGACGTCTCCGACTACCCGCGTCTGGGCAAGCGGCTGTATCGCAACAGCGGCGAATGGAACCTGGTCGATCACGATACCATCGAGCATGTGCCTCGGTAGCTCGTGACCAGCTGTATTCCAAGCGCCCCCGGTAAGTAAGGACTTACCGGGGCGGGTTCGGCTCGTCTGGGCCAAGATTGATCTTCACGCGATTCGTGCTATGTTCGTCAGGTCTGGCAACCGCAACGAGACTGCTTTGACATGACCTTGCCGATACGCACTTCGTTCTCCACGCCGATGGCCGTCCTGGCCATGGCGTCGGTGCGTGCGGCATCTCCACCCCCCGTTTCACCTGTCGCTCCGCCATTCGGCGTTTCGCCGCCAGCGGGGCTCGGCATGGCCGGCGTTTCTCCGCCGCCCATGCGCGCTCTGGGCTGACTCCCAGCCCACCAAGCTGCCTCAGCTTTTGTCGTTCGGCATCGCCTGCTCGATGCCGGCTGAGGCCTGTGCGTTTCTAGACAGGTGATTTCATCATGACGAATCCTTCCGTTGCCTGGGCCGCCCATGCGTCCACGGCGCTTTTCGTGCTGCTGTGGGGCAGTGGCGCCATCTTCACCAAATGGGGGCTGGAACATGCTCCGGCCTTTGCCTTTCTGCTGCTGCGCTTTTCTCTGGCGCTGCTGTGTCTCGCGCTCATTGGGATATACCGACGACGCTGGCTGCCTCAGCCGGGGTCGCGTATCTACGTCGTTGCCACGGGACTGCTGATGGTCGGGGCCTACTCGATCTGCTACTTCCTCGCCATGGCGCAGGGCATCACACCCGGTGTGCTGGCCACCGTGCTGGGCATACAGCCGATTCTCACCCTGATGCTGCTGGAGCGTCGCTTCGCCCCGGCACGAATGGCGGGGCTCTGCGTGGCGCTGTTGGGACTGGTGCTGGTGGTCTATCAGAGTGTGGTGCTGGTGCGCTTTTCCCTGGCGGGCGTGGGCTTCGCTCTGGGGGCGCTGGGCTGCATGACGGTGGGTGCCATCATGCAGAAGCGCATCCGACAAGCGCCCGCCGAGGTGTTGCCGCTACAGTACCTGGCTAGCCTGGTGCTGTGCCTGCCCTTTGCTGCGGTCCAGCCGGTGGCGTTTGCGCCTGCCTGGGAATTCCTGATACCACTGCTGTGGCTGGCACTGGTCATCTCGGTGGTAGCGCAGTTGCTGCTCTATCGATTGATCCAGGCCGGCAATCTGGTCAACGTCACCAGCCTGTTCTATCTGGTGCCGGCGGTCACGGCCCTGATGGATTACCTGTTCCTGGGCAATGCGCTGCCCATGCTCAGCCTGGCGGGCATGGCGCTTATCCTGCTGGGACTGGCACTGGTGTTCCGTCAGCCGGTAGCGACGTCGCAGCGATAGGGTAGGCCAGGCCGCGGGCGTTCATGGAGTGTCATGGCGCTCGCGGCTGTCGGCAGGCGCCTGGTCGCGTTCGTGCATGCCGTAGTCGCGCATCACCGTAGCCACGCGCAGGCGATAGTCGTCGAAGACCACATTGCGGCCTTGAGCCTGGGCCGCACGGTGGCGCTCGAGCTGGCGCCACTGGGCGACGGCCTGCTCATCGCGCCAGAAGGAGAGCGAGAGGATCTTGCCCGGCTGGGTGAGGCTCTCGAAGCGTTCGATGGAGATGAAGCCGTCGATCTCGTCGAGCAGCGGCCTCAGGCTGGCGGCGATATCGAGGTAGTGGTCGCGGCGGCCGGACTTGGGGATGACTTCGAAGATAACGGCGATCATGGCTGTTCCGTGTTGTCGTTGTCATGTGTGCCCGATACTACTCGTGCAGGCTTCAGGTTGCGATCTCGTCGTAGCCGCGATTCAGGAACTGCACGAAGCAGAAGCCGTGGCCGAAAGGGTCGGCCATCAGCGCCAGCTTGCCCCAGCGATCGGTGACGATGGGTTGCTCCTGGGTGGCGCCGGCGGCGATGGCGCGCTCCACTGCGGCGTCGATGTCATTCACTACCACGTCCAGATGCACCGGTGTCCAGTGGCGCGTGTAGTGGCGCTGCGCGCCGGGTACGGGCTCTCCTGCAGCATAGGCCGCTGAGCCGCTGGCCTTGACCAGCAGGTAGATCGGCGCCGGGCCGCCGATCATCTCCACGCCGTCATCGCCGAAGCGGCGGCCGACCTCGAGGCCGAAGGCGTGGACGTAGAAGTCGATGCCGCGTTCCAGATCGTCCACGTCCAGATTGATGAGAAAATCCATGCTGCCTCCTGCCAAATGAGTCAGGCCAACCCGACCATGTGCGAAAAGATAGGCCCTGACCGGTAAGTAAGTGCTTGCCGGAGGTGGTGTCGTCTGGGAAGGGTAGCAGGCCGATGCGGTTAAAAAGGTCAATTTTTTTCAATACTCAACGCGGCTGTTCTTGCAGGCTTCAGAACCAATAAGGAGCCGCCATTATGTCCATGAAAACCGTCATCATCCTTTCTGACAGCTTGTCTGCTGGCCTTGCATCCAACTTTGCTGCCGTCCTTGGCATGAGCCTTGGGAAGCAGGTGCCCGACTTGGTGGGAAGCGATACAACCTCCGCCGATGGCATCCTGCTCAAAGGCATTACCACAGTGCCCCTACCTATTCTCTGCGCTCCTGAGAGTGATCTGCCCGGTCTCTTTGATGCTGCAGAGGAATTACCGATTCGTTTTGCCTATATGCGCGCTGCATTCGAGGCGAATGACTATGCGGACTACATGTTGCGCATCACTTCAACTTCATTCGGTGAGCAAGTGCCCCAGGGAATCCTGTTGGCCGGGCCGAGGAAGGCGGTGGCTCGTATATGCGGTCAATTACCCTTGCTGCGTTAAGGAAACATTGCACAAATGCCTACGCGAGCGAATCGCTGCGTTGCGCGGTGCCGAAGCGTCGGACCGTCGGAATCCTCACATATACCCCATATGCTCCGGTTGACTCGACGCCTTCGGCTTCTCGCCCCTTCGGGGCCAGCCTACGGCTGTTTGTCGCTTCGCTCGGCACTGTGCTCCGTGCGCCTTGCGCTTCATCTCGCTCGCCGATTTGTTCAGCGTCTCCTTAAGCGCCCTATTGGTTGAAGGGGCTAGCGCACAAGTGGGGCTGCTCAGGTAGCGGTACCGTAGGGCGGCATCGCTACCACTCCGCTTCTTGCCGTCAAAAGATGAGCGGCCCGGTGATGCTATGCTGCGTTTGTCAGCGCATGAGCAGTTCACTTTGAAAGCAAGAGACGGAGTGTGCCAGGCGGGGGTCGGGCTCATCCTGAACTCTCGGAGAACGCCGAAGCCACAGCGGGGGCCCGCCATGATCGACACAACCAGCGACTCACTTACCGCCTTCGATTCCGATGAGGCGAAATGGGCGGCAGTATCGAATCGTGATGCGAATGCCGACGACGCCTTCGTCTACGCGGTACGCACCACGGGCATCTATTGCCGCCCGACCTGCCCATCGCGCCGGCCACGCCGCGAGAACGCGGAGTTCCATGCCGACGCGGCGGCGGCCGAGCGGGCCGGCTATCGGCCGTGCCGGCGCTGCCATCCTCAAGAGGGCTCGCCGGCGCAGCGCAACGCCGAGCGCATTGCCCGCAGCTGCCGGCTCATCGAAGCTGCCGATGACCTGCCTTCTCTCGATGAGCTGGCTCAAGCCGCGGGGCTGAGCCGCTTCCATTTCCACCGGGTGTTCAAGTCGGTCACCGGGCTCACGCCCAAGGCCTACGCCGTCGCCTGTCGTGCGGATCGGGTGCGCCAGACCATGACGCAGCGTGAGACGGTCACCGAGGCGATGTACGAGGCTGGGTTCAACTCCAGCGGGCGCTTCTATGCCGGCGCCGACCGCATGCTCGGCATGACACCGAAGCGTTACCGGGCGGGCGGCCAAGGCGCCGAGATCCGCTTCGCACTGGCCGAGTGCAGCCTGGGAGCGCTGCTGGTAGCGGCAAGCGACAAGGGCATTTGCGCTATCTCCTTGGGAGACGACCCTGTAGCTCTGCTGCGCGAGCTGGAAGACCGCTTTCCTACGGCCAGCCTGACCCCCGGCGATACTGCCTTCGATGAATGGGTGGCCACGGTGGCCGGCTTCGTCGAGGCGCCCAAGGGGTCGCTGGCTCTGCCGCTGGACGTTCGCGGCACTGCCTTTCAGCGGCGTGTCTGGCATGCGCTGACCGAGATTCCCATCGGGACTACGCTAAGCTATGCCGAGCTGGCGACTCGTATCGGTTCGCCCAGGGCGGTGCGCGCCGTGGCACGGGCCTGTGCGACCAACACCTTGGCGTTGGCGGTGCCCTGCCACCGGGTGGTACGTAGCGACGGCGCGCTTTCCGGATACCGCTGGGGGGTGGAGAGAAAGCGCACGCTGCTCGAGCGTGAGGCGGCACTGGCGGGTGCCGCAAGACGGGAGAAGGAATATGAGTGAAAAAGTGGCGGCAGCCCTGTCGGTGCGCCAGGCAACCGCAGCGGATGCCTCTCCCATGGGGGCGATACTCAACCCCATCATTACCGCGGGCGGAACCACGGCCATCGAGCGGCACTTGAGCGATGCCGAGATCGCTGAGTGGTTCATTACCGGTGAGCACTGCCTGGCTTGTAGCGTGGCCGAGGATGACACGGGCCGGATGCTGGGGTTCCAGGCCTTGGTGCACCAGGCGGAGCTGCCCGAGCACTGGGCCGATATTGCCACCTTCGCCTGTTCGCCGCCGAGGCCTTCGGGGGTGGGGGTCGCGCTGTTCGGGGCGACGCTTCAGCAGGCGGCAGATGCCGGCATTCGCTGCATCAACGCCACGATACGGGCAGACAACGTCAACGGATTGGCCTACTACACGCGGCTCGGCTTCGAGACCTACGATGTCTCGCCAGGCGTGCCGCTGAAGAACGGCACGCCGGTGGATCGTCTGCACAAGCGCTTCCTGCTTCAGCCCTGACTCAGCGCGCAGTTTCGTCCATGGGCGGCTCTTCCAGTGTCTCGGTGATGCCCGCCTGGGGCGTGCGTTCCAGATAGGTGGAGAGCACCACGTAGCTGCGTGTGGCCTTGATGCCCGGCATGGCGTAGAGCCGCGCGAGCAGGCCCTCCAGTGCCCGGCTGCTGGCGCAGCGCACTTTGAGCAGGGTGCAGGTATCGCCGGCCACCGAGTGGATCTCTTCCAGCTCGGGCAGTTCGGATAGTGCCCTGAAGGTGCGGCTCTTGCTGCCCCCGGTGGTATCGACATGCACAAAGGCCAGGAAAGGCTTGCCGGTGGCGGGGCCGTCCAACACCGCCACCGTACCGCGAATGCGCCCCGTAGCGCGCAGCCGCTTCACCCGTTCGTGCACGGCCGGCGCCGACAGCCCGACGCGGCTGCCAAGTTCGGCGTAGCTGAGCCCGGCGTCTACCGCCAGCTCGCCTAATATTGTTCGGTCGAAGGTATCCAGAGGGCGGGCTTCTGGCCCCTTGTCCCGAACGATGTCTGTTTTTTCAGAATTCGGCATTTTCGTGATTGCTCCGAACGTGATTCTTTTCTTCAATGATAATCTCGAATCGCATTTGGAGCGAACCGTGATCTATCGTCGCGTTCTCCTGCTGACCGCTGCCATTGCCGTGATCGGTGCCAACTCGCTGGCGCTGAGCCCTATCGCCGCCACGGTGGCGGCGTCGTTTCCGGGCCGTAGCGCCGCCGATGTGGTGACGGCCGCGGCGCTCTATGGCCTGGCCACGGCGTGCAGTGCGCTGCTGCTGGCTTCGCTGAGCGATCGCATCGGCGCCGAGCGTGCCTTGACGCGGGCGCTGCTGGTGCTGTCGGCTTCCCTGGGTGCCGCTGCGCTTTCTCCGGCGCTGTGGACGCTGATCGTCGCCCAGGCGCTGGCCGGCCTGGCGGCGGGCGTGGCGCTGCCGGCGATCTATACCCTGACCGCGCAGGTGGCCGAGAAGGGGCGCGAGAGCCAGACGCTGAGCTTCGTGCTCACGGGATGGACGCTGAGTCTGGTGGTCGGGGTCGGCCTGGCGGCGCTGTTGGCCGATCTGCTGCACTGGCGTGCCGTCTTCTCCCTCCTGGCGCTGGCCGCCGTGGGGTTGACGCTGGGGATCTCGCGTTGTCACGACTGGGGCATGAGAACAATCGGTGAGGCGCCGAGCTCCACCCTCAAGGCGTTGCGCATTCCCGGCATTCATTCGCTACTGCTGAACGTCGCGGCCTACATGACGGCGTTCTACGGCTTGTACACCTACCTCGGCCCGCACCTGGGTGAGGTGCTGCAGCTTCCCACGTCCTTCGCCGGGCTCGCCATTGCCGTCTATGGCTTGGGCTTCGGCGCCGCCGCACCGTTGGGGCGGTTGGTCGACCGCTACGGTGCGAACGCCGCCGCCGGTACCACCTTTGCCGGCCTGATGCTGGTCTACCTTGGGTTGATGGCGGCCGCCGCTCTTCCGCTGGTGATGCTGGCGCTCTGTCTAGCCTGGGGCGTGGCCAATCATCTCGGCTTGAACCTGCTCATGCGTCAGCTTGCCGAGATCGACCCGGTGCAGCGGGGGGCCATCATGGGGCTGTATAGCGCCATCACCTATCTGTGCGTATTCGTCGGCGCGCTGCTCTATCGGCCGATCTTCACCCACTTCGGCTTTGCCGCCTGCGCCTGGGCCTCGGCGATGCTGGTGCTGCCGGCCCTGGGCTGGGCGCTGGGCCAGTGGCGCAGAAAGCAGGCTGAACTACGCTGCCATTCGGAGCATGATAAGTCGGCAAAGGAGGTATAACGGCATGATCGCCTACACCATGGTCGGAACCCGGGACCTGGAGAAAGCGCTGACATTCTACGATCCACTATTCGCTGAAATGGGCTGGGACGTCTGCTGGAAAGATGAGGCCTGCGTCTCCTACGGCAAAGAGAGCGACCTCGACTTCCCCAGGTTTTTCGTCGGCTATCCCTTCGATGGCCAGGCAGCCGGTGTGGGAAACGGCACCATGACGGCTTTCCAATTCGCCGCCCCGGAGCAGGTCGACAGGCTGTATGAAATTGCCATCCGCAACGGAGGCAGTGACGAAGGCGCTCCGGGCTACCGGCCTCAATACGGCGAAGGCTTCTATGCGGCCTATGTTCGCGACCGCGATGGTAATAAATTGGCCTTCGTCGTCTATCCCAGAGAGGCCGATGAAGGGAAATAAACCACCATCCTGAGGTGCCGGTGCTCGTCCACCAGCAGCGTGGTGTGTTCATACGTCTGCGTAACCGAGTCGGCGTCGATGAGCGTGCCGATGCCGTAGCGATAGGCTTCGTGGTTGGGTTGCTCCCACCAGCGGCGAAAATCCGGCGCCAGTTTGGCGAGCGCTTCGATCAGCTCCTGCATGGCCGGGTCCTCTGGGGCGGCGGCCAGGTCGCAGCGGAACTGGGCCAGCAGACGGGCGGCGTCCTGGCGCCAGTCGGGGAGGCGCCTGCGCAGCGCCGGGTCGGCGAACAGCAGGCGCATCATGTTGCGCTCGCCGGGCTCCCTGTCGCTGAAGCCGAGCAGGGCATCGGCCGCGGCGTTCCAGGCGATGACGTCCCAACGCAGGTTCATCACGTAGGCGGGCCTGGGCATGTCGTCCATCAGCCTCTGTACCAGGGGCGGAATTTCCTGCCACTGGTAGGCTTCCACCGGCGGCGGGCGGCGGTGGGCAAGCAGGAACAGGTGGCAGCATTCGGCGTCGTCGAGCTTGAGCGCCTTGGAGACTTTCAGCACGAAGCTCTCCGAGACGTTGATATCGCGCCCCTGCTCGAACCAGGTGTACCAGGTCAGTCCTACCCCGGCGAGGGTGGCCAACTCCTCGCGTCGCAGCCCGGGCGTGCGCCTTCGCCCGGTGGAAGGCAGACCGACATCGGCCGGCGTCAGCTTGCTGCGATGATGGATCAGGAACTCGGTGAGTTCGCTGCGGGTTCTGTCGAGGCTGCGTCCGGCCATGGCAGTGCTCCAGGCAGTTACCTGTAGTAATAGGATAACTGGCTATATTGTAACCCTATCAGTATGGGCCAAGACTACCATGCCAACCCTATGGAAAGGAGGCATGGCATGGTTTCCCTCGATGAAGTGTCCGGCTCGCGCATTTCCCGGCAGCGGGCGGGCATCAAGGAGTGGGCGGGCCTGGCGGTGTTGGCGCTGCCCACCGTGCTGCTCGGTCTCGACGTCACCATTCTCTATCTGGCCTTGCCCGCCCTGGCGGCGGATCTGCAGCCGAGCAGCACCCAGGCGCTGTGGATCATGGATGCCTACGGCTTCATGATCGCGGGCTTTTTGATCACCATGGGTACCTTGGGCGACCGTATTGGCCGTCGCCGGCTGCTGATGATCGGCGCCGTGGCCTTCGGCATCACATCGGTGATCGCCGCCTACTCCACTAGTGCTGCCATGCTGATCGCCGCCCGAGCGGTGCTGGGGGTGGCCGGCGCGACGCTGATGCCGTCGACCCTGGCACTGATCAGCAACATGTTTGGCGACGCGCGCCAGCGCGCCCTGGCCATCGGCGTATGGGCCACCATGTTCGCCCTGGGCATGGCGCTGGGGCCGGTAGTCGGTGGGGTGTTGCTGGAGCGCTTCTGGTGGGGAGCGGCCTTTCTGGTGGCGGTGCCGGTGGTGATCGTGCTGCTGGTCGCGGCCCCGCTGTTGCTGCCGGAGTACCGTGCTAAACGCAGTGGTCGGCTGGATCTCGCCAGCGTGGCGCTTTCGCTGGCGGCTGTGCTGCCGGCGGTCTATGGGGTCAAGGAGCTCGCCAAGTTGGGGCTCGAACCGGTTCCCGTGCTTGCCCTGGCGCTGGGTGGCTTGATGGCGCTGGTCTTCGTGCGTCGCCAGCAGCGCCTGGACGACCCGCTGCTCGACATGCGGCTGTTCGGCAGCCGCACCTTCAGCGCCGCGCTGATCGTGCTGCTGGTGGGGCTGGTCGGCGTTTCCGGCGTGATGCTGCTGGTGACCCAGTACCTGCAGCTGGTGGCGGGGCTCACGCCGCTGGCGGCGGGGCTGTGGATGGGGCCGCCGGCGCTGATGATGGTGCTGGCGGGCATCATGGCGCCGCTGATTGCCCGACGCATTCGTCCCGGCTACGTGGTGGGCGCCGCCCTGGCGCTCTCGACTCTGGGCTATTGGCTGCTGGCCGCCGTCGAAGTGAACGCCAACGGGGTGGGCATGGCGATTGCCGGGTTCTCGCTGGTCTATCTCGGCCTTGGCACCATCGCCGCTCTGGGCACCGACCTGGTGGTGGGCGCGGCGCCGGCGGAGAAGGCCGGCTCGGCCTCGGCCATGTCGGAGATGGTGCAGGAGCTTGGCGTTGCGTTGGGCGTTGCGCTGTTGGGTAGCCTGGCCACCTTCGTCTACCGTGCCCAGGTCAGCGCGACGATGGCCGATGGCGAAATCGCCGAGGCGGCAGAGGTCGTCGAGGAGAGCCTATGGGCCACCGTTTCGGCCGGCGAGAGCCTGCCCGCCGGGGTACTGCTGGAAGCCCAGCAGGCCTTTACCGCAGGGCTGAACGTGACCGCAACGGTGGGTGGTATCGCCATCCTGGCGCTGGCGGTGGTTTCCATCGTCAGCCTGCGCCATGTCGGGGCGATAGGTGGAGAGGCCCGGGAGGCCTCAGGAGAGAAGGGCGAGCCCTGCTCACCGGTCAGCTAGTCAGTGCGTTCCAGCTCGCCATGGCGCAGTCGGCAATGCTCAGCAGGGTTTCGCGCGAGGCGCCGTCGCGGGCTTGGATCGACATGCCGTGCTGCAGGGTGACGAAGTAGCTGGCCAGGGCGCGACAGTCCGTCGAGGCGGGTAGCTCGCCTTCCTCGACGGCACGCTTCAGGCGGCGCTCCAACAAGCAGCCGTTCGCCTGGCGGTGGGCCTTCAAGGCATCGCAGACCTGTGCGTTGGCACCCTGCATCTGCGGGGCGGCAAGCACGATCATGCAGCCGCGAGACGTATCGCCGCGGGTGAATGCCTCGGCCGTGGTGCGCAGCACGTGGGCGATGGCGGCGCGCGCCGTCGGCGCCGTCTCCACTTGCTCCCAGATACCGCTGCCTTCCGTGCGTACATAGAGCTTTACCGCTTCATGGAACAGTGCCTCCTTGCTGCCGAAGGTGGCGTAGAGGCTGGGTGCGTTGATGCCCATGGACCGGGTCAGGTCGGCGAGCGAGGCGTTGTCGTAGCCCTGAGTCCAGAACACCACCATGGCCCGGCGCAGGGCTTCTTCTCTGTCGAAGCCGCGGGGTCTGCCGCGCTGAGGCATGTCTTGCTCCTTTTTTGTATCGATAACTACAAAATATCTTGACAGCGGCTTGGCTGTCTAGCCATCTTGTTTGTGTATCGATCACTACATAATTTGTGAACGGAGGCGAGACATGCAGCAAATGAATGGCAAAGTCGCTTTGATCACCGGTGGCAGCCGCGGCATCGGTGCCGCCATTGCCTGGCGTCTGGCGGCGGAAGGGGCAAGCGTGGCGGTGACCTACGTCAGTGGCGAGGCTCAGGCGCAGTCGGTGGTGGACGAGATCGTGTCGACGGGTGGTCGAGCCATGGCGATTCGTGCCGACAATCGTGACGACGCGGCGCTCGAGGCCGCCGTCGAACGCACGGTGGCCGAGCTGGGCGGGCTCGATATCCTGGTCAACAACGCGGGCATCTTCCTGTCCGGGACGATCGACGAAACCACCTTGGAGGAGCTGGACCGCACCATCGCGATCAACTTGCGCGCGCCGGTGGTGGCGTCAAGGGCAGCAGTGGGGCATATGCCGGAAGGTGGGCGCATCATCACCATCGGCAGCAACCTTGCCGTTCGGGTGCCCTGGCCAGGCATCAGCCTGTATGCCATGAGCAAGGCGGGCCTGGTGGGGCTGACCAAGGGGCTGGCACGAGACCTCGGGCCGCGCGGCATCAACGTCAACATCGTGCATCCAGGCTCTACCGATACCGACATGAATCCCGCCGACGGCGAGCTCTCCGACCCCCAGCGTAGCTTGATGGCCATCCCCCGTTACAACGAGGCCGACGACGTAGCCGGCCTGGTGGCCTGGTTGGCTGGCCCGGAGGGGCGTTCGATCACCGGGGCGGAGTTCACGATCGACGGCGGTGCCAATATCTAGCGGAGTGGGCCAAGGCGTCGACAGCTTGTCACTGCAGTACCAGCTCGCCCCGGCGATTCTGCGCGCGTCCGGCTTCGTTGGCGTTGCTGGTGAGCGAGGCGCTCGGCGACAGCCTTGTCCGTCGCCGAGCGGCTGCCCGCTCACCCTTATTGGGCCAGGCGCGCCAGCACCGCCTCGCAGAGGGCCTCTACCGGTTGCCGGGAGTCGAGCCGCATGACCGGGCAGGCGAGTTGGCGTAGCCAACGTTCGTGAAGGTCGACTCCGCGTAGCGGTGCCTTGCCGGTATCGTAGCGCCTGGCCCACTCCATGAACTCCCGGTGAGTGTCATGCATATCGCCGCCGGGCCGGATGCGATCCCCATAGCGCGCTCGCTCACGGTCGAGCAGCCGCTGCATGCGCAGCGCATGGGGGAGAGAGAGGAAAATCGCCAGGGTAAAGTGGTGCAGCAAGGGGGCGCCCCAGTTGCAGAAGGAACCGGCCAGCACCCAGGAATCGTGGTCTGCTATCTCGCGTTCGATCAGGGCGACTCTCTCGGCGGGCGGGCGCGGAGTGGTAAAGGGGGGATCTGTTGGTTGCCAATAGTAGGTGTCGGTATCCAGAAAGGGGATATCCAGGCGCCTGGCCAGCGCCGCCCCCAGGGTCGTCGTGCCCGACCCCGAGGCCCCAAAGAGATGCAGTCGTGCCGCCATGCGTTATCCGTCCCTGGCGCTGAGAGTCGATCCGCTGCCTCACATGGCGGTGGGCACCGGTGTGGGCGGCGCATTATAGCCATCTCGCCCCATAGGACAAGGGATGTTGATCACCAGCTCCTCCACCAGTGCGCAGATATCCTGCTCGGCCTGGGCCAGCGAGGCCTGCAGGCGTTCGCCGCCGAACTCGTCGCACTCCGCCGCGATACCGTGCACGTTGTCGATGCCCAGGTAGCCGAACACGGTGCGAATGTGCGGCTCGACGTGGTTGGCGTGGGCCATGCGCTCGCCCGGTTCGTAGCCGTAGTCGCCGCGGGAGCTTAGCACCACCAGGCGCTTGCGCATCTCGGTCAGCATCGGCCAGTAGGGTAACCCCTGGCGCGAGCGGTCGAAGCCGAAGGTACGCCCGACCCGGACGATGTTGTCGATATAGGCCTTGAAGCCGGCCGGGACGCCGAAGTTGTACATCGGCACGCCGGCAACGATCAGGTCCGCCTCCAGCAGTTCGTCGACCAGGGCATCGCTCTCGGCCAGGGCGTCGTGCATCCAGGGCTCACGCGCCTCCGGCTTGGTGAAGGCGGCGTGGATCCACTCGCCGGTCACGGGGCGCGGCGGATACTGGCCCACGTCGCGATAGAGGAGGCGATCGCCGGGGCGGGCTTTCTTCCATTGCGCGACGAAGTGCGCACTGAGGCGGCGGGAGTGGGAGCCATGCGGGTCGATACCGGAACGGCCGGGGCGGGCGCTGGCGTCGAGATGAAGTAGCGTGATCATGGGTGTCTCCTGACAAGAAAAATTCAACTCGGGTGATGCGTGAAAGACAGGATCGGTTCATGATGCAAGGCTGACAAACGACCATTTCTTGCGCGATGGAATAGCTGAGCTTGTCCATAGGTTGGGCTTGTCCATAGACTGGGCCTTGGCAATAAGGAGATGCCGGTGAACCGACGCACGCTGCCGCTATCCCAACTGCGCGCCTTCGAAGCGGCGGCGCGCCATCGCAGCTTCAAACGGGCCGCCGAGGAGCTGGCCGTCACGCCGGCGGCGGTCAGCCATCAGGTACGTGAGCTGGAAGCGCTGCTGGGCGTAGCGCTGTTCGAGCGACGCGTACGCCAGGTGGCGCCGACCCCGGCCGCCATGCAACTTCTTCCCGTGCTGCAGCGTGGCTTCGACGCCTTCGGCGAAGCGCTGGAGGCGCTGCGGGAGCAGGGCGATGGCGGTAGCGTAACGCTCTCCTGCACGCCGGCCTTTGCCAGCCAGTGGCTGTTGCCGCGCCTGGCTGACTTCCATGCGCGGTGCCCCGATACCGATCTGCGCATTCATGCCAGCGAGGCGCCGCTGGATCTGTCACGCAGCGCGTCGCTGGCGATTCGCTATGGCATGGGGCCTTACCCGGAGCTTGAGGTCGAGGTGCTGGCCGAGGATGCCTTTGCCCTGGTGGCCAGCCCACGGCTGGCACTGGCCGGGTATGAGGATCTGAAAACGGTACGCCACATCGTCTTCGACTGGCACTGCTCCAGCTTGGGCCTGCCCTCTTGGCAGCACTGGTGCCAGGTGGCGGGCCTGGACCCGGTCGACCTCGGCGCGAGCCTGACTTTCTCCGACGAGAGCCATGCCATCCAGGCCGCCATTGCCGGCCAGGGAGTGGCGTTGCTGAGCCTCACGCTGGTGAAGGCGGAACTCGAGAGAGGCGTACTACAGGTGCCCTTTGGGCCGAGGTTACCGGGCCTGCGCTATCAACTGGTCCGGCATCGGCGTTTTGCCGGGCATGCGGCGCTGGAGCAGGTTGCGGCGTGGCTGCGCGAGGAATTTGCCCGAGACTTCGGCGGGGGGAGCGCCGCCATACTGGACAGACCTGCCCACCACTGATGATGTCTTGTCGAGCGTAGAAGACCGGCGCATGCTGCCTGTTGATAGGATCTGACGAGGAGGAAACCATGGTGCCGTTGGCCGATCTGCTGCTTTTCGCCCTGGCCGCTCTGGTCGTGGTGCTGACGCCGGGCCCGAACATGATCTACCTGATCTCGCGCTCGATCTGCCAGGGGCGGACCGCGGGCGTGATCTCGCTATTCGGCGTGCTGGCCGGCTTCCTGGTGCACATGCTGGCGGCGGCCGTCGGCCTGACCGCGCTGTTTCTCGCCATCCCGCTGGCCTACGAGATACTCAAGTGGGCCGGCGCGCTGTACCTGCTCTTCCTGGCCTGGCAGGCCGTGAGGCCCGGCGCGCGCTCGCCCTTCGAGGCGCGTGCGCTTCCTGCGGACCGGCCTCGCAAGCTGTTCCTGATGGGCTTTTTGACCAACCTGCTCAACCCCAAGATCGCCGTCTTCTACCTGGCGATCTTCCCGCAGTTCGTCTCACCCGAGCATGGCTCGGTGTTCCTGCAGAGTCTGGTGCTCGGCTTTACCCAGATCGGTGTGAGCTTCACGGTCAACCTGGCGATCGCCCTCTCGGCGGCGGGTATCGCCACCTGGTTTCAGCAGCGCCCCACCTGGCTGGCCGTGCAGCGTTACGTTATGGGCGGCGTGCTGGCCGGCATGGCGGCCAAGCTCGCCGCGGAGCCGCGGCACGGCGTCTAGCGCATGCGCCTGAGGAGATGGCTTGCGTCGAGCGGCTGACCGCTGGATGGCCGGAACCGCTGCCGTCGAAAGGTGCCCGGGCTTTTGCCCATGATCCGTCGAAACCGACGATGGAAGGTCGAAAGATCCGTGAAGCCGGCATCGAAGGCAATCGTCGAGATGGGTTCGTCGGTGTTGAGGAGCCGATGTGCGGCCCGCTTCATGCGCAGGTGCAGTACGTACTGGTACGGCGTCATGCCGACGACGTTGCGAAAGGTGCGTAGAAAGTGGTAGCGGCTCATATGAGCACGGTCGGCGAGCGCGTCCAGAGAGAGGTCGTCCTCCTGGGCTTCGTGAATGCTCCTTTCGATATGGCGTACGGCCTCGGTAACTCGGCGCACATAGCGTGGACTTGCGTTCCCCCACTCGGGGCGCTCGCCATGGGTCAGCTGCATGACGGTTTCCGCCCAGAGCGGTACAAGCTCGAGCAGTGCCGGTTTCTCCAGCGTGGCCGCGGACGCCAAGGCGGCAGTGACGGGGGCCAGCGCCGGGCTCGGTGAAAGCATTGGGCGAGCGAAGGTCGTGCTGCGCATGCCCGGCACCTCGGCCACTAGGGTTTCCCAGTACTCCGGCGTGAGGCGAAGGGAGATGCAGCGGTCTCCGGCACCGTGCTCGTGGCTACAGCAAAAGCACTGCCCCACATTGCCGAGCAGAAGGCCGCCGGGTGGTAGCAGCGCTTTGCCGGTCCCGGTTCGATAGAGGAAGGTGCCGCTCATGACTCCGGCGATGATGACGCTGCCATGCCGCTCCTCGAAAGGGCGATCCTGCGGTCCCGCGGTGCAGATGAGCTCCTGCATTTCCCAACCCGGTCCAGTCGCGATCAGATGGGACGTCGTTGTCATGACCGATATCCTCGAACACGTGCGGCATAGCAAGTAGAGCAATTTTACCCAAGTGCGTTCTCCTCGGCTGCTTCAACCTCATGAGGATTGAGGCATGAGGCATCCCACTCACTCGGAAAAGCGGAGAACGTATCATGGCCGACCTGAATACCACGTCTCGACTGCCTGTCGTACGCCACTGGCACGGTTGGACTTCCTGCGAGCGGGCCGACGATTATGAGGCGTTACTGCGAAACACTATCATCCCGGGCATTCTCGATCGCCAGATCGCCGGCCTGCGCCGCTTCGAACTGCTGCGCCGCGATGGCGACGATGAGGTGGAGTTCATCACCGTGATGTGGTTCGACAGCCTGGAAGAGGTGCGTACATTTGCCGGCGACGACTACGAGGCAGCCGTCGTACCGGCGTCGGCTCGTGCCTTGCTGAGCCGCTTTGACGTACGCTCGGCGCATTTCGACGTTCGCTTCGTCCATTCGTGAGCCTGTGACGGGCGGGTGGCGTCCTGCCAGATCGCCTTTCGCCCGTCCTGTTTCCGTTGCCGGTCTGGCCTCGGCGCGCTGTGCTCTGCTCGGTCATGCGCTACGTTAGGGCCTGCCCTAGGACTTGCCTGCCCGGCGCACGCCTGCGGCCAGGTCACGCACCAGGCCATGAACGGCCTCGATGGCACCATGTCGAGTCTCAGCGCTTTCGATGGCCTCTACCAGCGCCGAGCCGACCACCACGGCATCGCTGAATCGGCCAATCGCTTGCGCCTGTGCGGCAGTGCGAATGCCGAAACCGACCGCAATTGGCAGGTGGCTGTGCTCGCGCAGCCGACCCACCATGCCTTCGACATCGTGAAAATCCGGAGCACGGACGCCCGTGATGCCATTCACCGAGACGCAATAGAGGAAGCCCGAGGCATTTTCCAGCACCCGGGGCAGCCGCTTGGCGTCGGTGGTTGGGGTGGCGAGGCGGATGAAGGCAATACCGTGCTCCCTGGCGGGCAGGCACAGCTCGTCGTCATGCTCGGGCGGTAGGTCGACCACGATCAAGCCATCGACACCGGCACGGGCCGCATCGGCCAGAAATCTCGCCACGCCGTAGCGGTGTATGGGGTTGTAATAGCCCATCAGCACCAGTGGCGTTTGTGAATCCTGTTGGCGGAAGGCGTGCACCAACTCGAGCGTCCGGGTCATGGTTTGTCCGCTCCCGAGGGCGCGTAGCGCTGCCTTCTGAATCGCAGGGCCGTCGGCCATGGGATCGCTGAACGGCATGCCGATCTCGATCACGTCGGCGCCTGCCGCGGGCAGCCCCTGGAGGATTTCCAGCGAGGTCTCGAAGTCAGGGTCGCCGGCAGTGACGTAGGTTACCAGGGCCGGCCTTTTTTCCGCCTTGAGCGCGGCAAAGCATTCATCGAGGCGAGTGGCGGTGTTCATGGGGTTCTCCTTGGCGGCGTTCATTGGAAGTTCTCTCCCAGGTGTTGGGCGACGCTCATCATGTCCTTGTCGCCGCGTCCGCTCAGGTTGACCACCATGAGGTGGTCGCGGGGTAGCGTCGGCGCGCGCTTGGCGACCTCGGCCAGGGCGTGGGCCGACTCGAGCGCGGGAATGATCCCTTCCTGACGGCAACAGCACTGGAACGCCGCCAGCGCCTCGTCGTCGGTGATCGAGACGTACTCGACGCGCCCATGCTCATGCAGCCAGGCATGTTCGGGACCGATACCGGGGTAATCGAGCCCGGCCGATATCGAGTGGGCATCGACGATCTGGCCATCCCCGTCCTGCAGCAGGTAGGTGCGGTTGCCGTGCAGTACGCCGGGCGCACCGCCGATGAGGCTCGCCGCGTGCATGCCGGTGTCGATGCCCCTGCCACCGGCCTCGACGCCGATCATCTGGACCGTTTCATCGCCGAGAAAGGGATGGAACAGCCCCATCGCATTCGAGCCGCCGCCGATGCAGGCGACGAGGGAGTCGGGTAGACGTCCTTCCTTCTCGAGAATCTGCGTGCGGGTCTCGCGTCCGATCACCGCCTGGAAGTCACGCACCATGGCGGGGTAGGGGTGCGGTCCGGCCACGGTGCCGATGATGTAGAAGGTGTCCTCGACGTTGGTCACCCAGTCGCGCAGCGCCTCGTTCATCGCATCCTTGAGCGTGCCGGTACCCGTCGTCACCGGAATGACCTCGGCGCCGAGCAGTTTCATGCGAAACACGTTGGGCTGCTGGCGTTCGATGTCGGCCGAGCCCATGTAGACGACACAGGGCATGCCGAAGCGTGCCGCAACGGTGGCAGTGGCGACGCCATGCATGCCGGCGCCCGTTTCGGCGATGATGCGGGTCTTGCCCATCCGCTTGGCGAGCAGGATCTGACCGATGCAATTGTTGATCTTGTGAGCTCCAGTGTGGTTGAGCTCCTCGCGCTTGAGATAGATCCTGGCGCCGCCAAAGTGCTCGGTAAGGCGCTCGGCAAAGTAGAGTGGACTGGGCCGGCCAACGTAATCGCGCTGGAAGTAGGCGAGCTGGCGCTGGAATTCGCTGTCTTGCCGGGCCGCATCGTATTCGCTCTGAAGCTCGCTAATCAGGGGCATCAACGTCTCGGGGACGAAGCGTCCGCCGAAGCGGCCAAACATGCCATGGGCATCGGGCTGCATCGAAAGGTCGGTCATGGCGTACCTCGAAGGGTCAGGGAGCTTTCGATGAAGCTAGCGCAGACAGGCGGGGCAAAAAATCGATAAGATGGCGGCTATATGTGAGCCAGGATCACAGATCGATGAACTCCATGCCTTCTCTCAGCGCACTGCGCGCTTTCGAGGCCACCGCGCGGTTGGGTAGTGTCACGGCCGCGGCGAATGAACTCAGCGTGACTCACGGCGCGGTCAGCCGTCAGCTGCGGAGCCTGGAAGAGCATCTCGGCGTGGCGCTGTTCACCAAGGCGGGCCGCGGCCTGCAGCTCACGAGTCACGGGGAGCGGCTGCAGCACGGCGTTGGCGAGGCGTTCCTGCGCCTGCGAGACAGCTGCGCGCAGTTGAAGCGTGACGTCGAGGCGTCGCCGTTCATCCTGGCCTGTCCGGGTAGCCTGCTGGCACGCTGGCTCATTCCACGGCTCGACCACCTTCATCGTGCGCTGCCGGAACTCAAGCTGCATGTCGTCGCCAGCGAGAGCGAAGCGACCCCGGGAAGGGACGAGGTCAGCGCAACGCTGACGTTCGCGGAACCGCCATGGCCGGCCGACCTGGAGGTGATCGAGTTGGCCGCGGAACACATCGGCGCGGTGGTGAGCCCGCAGCTGGCCACCCGGTTCGATCCCGAGCGGCCGGCGACACTGTTTGATACCAAACTGCTGCATACCGCCTCGCGCCCTCAGGCCTGGCCGCACTGGGCGCGTGCGCATGGGCTCGATTCGGCGCGTCTCGACCGGGCGCTGGCCGAAGGGCAGGGCTTCGATCATCTCTATTATCTGATCGAGGCGGCAGTGGCTGGATTGGGGGTGGCGATAGCGCCCCGGCTGTTGGTCGAGGACGAGCTGCGTCAGGGGCGGCTGATCGCACCGTGGGGCTTCGTCGAGACGCCCGCCCGGCTATGTCTGTGGCTTTCACCCACGGACAATCGACGCTGCAGTGCTCGGCTCATCGAATGGCTCGAGCGTGAGCTGAACGACATGCTCTCTTCTCGGTAACCGGAGACTGCCCGGGAACATCGCGTATCTCCCCGCACTCGATTACGTTGTAGGAAAGCGATTTTCCGGAGCGCCCATGCCGCTCGATGCCTTTCATCCCGCCGTCAGCGACTGGTTCGCCCGTGACCTCGGTCCCCCCACCGAGGTCCAGGCGCGCGCCTGGCCGGCCATCGGCGCGGGCGGCCATGTGCTGATCGCCGCCCCCACCGGCTCGGGCAAGACCCTGGCGGCCTTTCTCGCCGCCATCGATGGCCTGGTGCGCCGCGGGCTCGACAGCGAACTGCCCGACGAGACGGTAGTGCTCTATGTCTCGCCGCTGCGCGCGCTCTCCAACGACATTCAGCGCAACCTGCAGGCGCCGATTCGCGGCATCGCCGAGGGGCTTGAGGCAGACGGCCGGGAGGCGCCGGAGATACGCGCCTGGGTGCGCACCGGCGACACCACCTCGTCGGAGCGCGAGCGCATGCGCAAGCGTCCGCCGCATATCGTGGTCACCACGCCGGAGTCGCTCTATGTGCTGCTGACGTCCGACTCGGGGCGGCGGATGCTCTCCAGCGTACGCACGGTGATCGTCGACGAGATTCATGCGGTGGCCGGCACCAAGCGCGGCTCGCACCTGGCGCTGTCGCTGGAGCGGCTGGCCGGGCTCACCGCGCGCCCGCCGCAGCGCATCGGGCTCTCGGCCACCCAGAAACCGGTGGAGGCGGTGGCGGCGTTCCTTACCGGCGGCAGTGAGTGCACCATCGTCGACACCGGCCACGTGCGCCGGCGCGACCTGGCCATCGAGGTGGCCGGCTCGCCGCTCACCGCGGTGATGGCCAACGAGGTGTGGGAAGAGGTCTACGACCGCTTGGCAGAACTGGTGAGAGAACACCGCACTACGCTGATCTTCGCCAACACCCGACGGGTATGCGAGCGCGTGGCGCGCCACCTGGCCGACCGCCTGGGGGATGAGTGGGTGACCTCGCATCACGGCAGCCTGGCCCGCGAGCACCGCCTGGATGCCGAGCAGCGCCTCAAGCAGGGCGGGCTGCGCGCGCTGGTGGCCACCGCTTCGCTGGAGCTCGGCATCGACATCGGCGAGGTGGATCTGGTCTGCCAGCTCGGCTCGCCGCGCTCGATGTCGGCCTTCCTGCAGCGGGTGGGCCGCTCCGGTCATGGCGTGGGGCGTACCCCCAAGGGGCGGCTGTTCCCACTGACCCGCGACGACCTGGTGGAGTGCAGCGCGCTGATGGGGGCGGTGCAGGCCGGCGAGCTCGACCGGCTGCACATCCCCGAGGGGCCGCTCGACGTGCTGGCCCAGCAGATCGTCGCCGAGGTTGCCGGCGCGGGCGAAACCGAGGAGAGCGCGCTGTTCACACGCCTCCGCGCCGCCTGGCCTTATCGCGCGCTGAGCGAGGAGCGCTTCGATGCGGTGGTGCAGATGCTCGCCGACGGCTACACCACCCGGCGCGGGCGGCGCGGCGCCTATCTGCATCGCGACCGGGTCAACGGCCGCCTGCGCCCGCGGCGCAACGCGCGGCTCGTCGCCCTGACCAACGGCGGGGCGATTCCCGACCACTTCGACTACGACGTGATCCTGCAGCCCGAGGAGCTCCGCGTCGGCACCGTCAACGAGGACTTCGCCTTCGAGAGCATGCCGGGCGATATCTTCCAGCTCGGCAACCAGGCCTATCGCATCCTCAAGCTCGCCACCGGCAAGCTCTTCGTCGAGGACGCCCGCGGCGCGCCGCCAAGCATCCCGTTCTGGTTCGGCGAGGCGCCGGCGCGTACGGAAGAACTCTCGCAGGCGGTGTCGCGGCTGCGCGAGGGAATCGACCGGCAGCTGGCCGAAGGCGACGAGGCCGAGGCCCAAGCGTGGCTGGAAGCCGAATACGGCCTGGCGCCGGCCGCCGCCGAGCAGCTGGTGCGCTACCTGGCCGTGGCGCGGGCGGCGCTGGGTGTGATTCCCAGCCAGCGCCACCTGGTGCTGGAACGCTTCTTCGACGAGGCCGGCGACATGCACCTGGTGCTGCACTCGCCCTTCGGCTCCAAGCTAAACCGCGCCTGGGGCCTGGCGCTGCGCAAGCGCTTCTGCCGCAAGTTCAACTTCGAGCTGCAGGCGGCGGCACTGGAGGACAGCATCGTGCTGTCGCTGGGGCCGACCCACAGCTTCCCGCTCGAGGAGGTATGGGGCTATCTCAACGCCAGGACGGTACGCGAGGTGCTGATCCAGGCGCTGCTCGATGCGCCGATGTTCGGCCTGCGCTGGCGCTGGAACGCCTCGGTGGGGCTCGCCGTGCCGCGCACCCGCAACGGCCGACGGCGTCCGCCGCAGCTGCAGCGCCAGGACTCCGAGGACCTGCTCTCGGTGGTCTTTCCCGACCAGCTCGCCTGCGCCGAGAACCTGGCCGGGGCGCGGGAGCTGCCCGATCACCCGCTGGTCGACCAGACCCTGCACGACTGCCTGACCGAGGCCATGGACATCGACGGCCTCGAGCGCTTGCTGGCGCGCCTCGAAACCGGCGAGATCGCCGTCAGCGGGCGCGACCTTGCAGTGCCCTCGCCGCTGTCGGAAGAGGTGGTCAACGCGCGGCCCTACGCCTTCCTCGACGATGGTGCCCAGGAGGAGCGGCGCACCCTCAGCGTGCGCACCGGCGCCGCGCTTGACGTGGCCGAGGCCGCTGCCTCGGCGCGCTACGCCCCGGAGGTGGTCGCCCGGGTGCGCGAAGAGGCCTGGCCCGCGCCGCGCGATGCCGACGAGCTGCACGACGCGCTGGTGATGAGTGGCTTCATCGCCATGCACGAAGCCGAAGAGGGGTGGCGGCCCTGGTTCGACACGCTCGCCCGGGACAGGCGTGCCGCGGTCGTTACGCCACCCGACGGCGAGCCGCTGTGGACGGCAGCGGAGCGCCTGGGCGAGCTGCTGGCGCTCCACCCCGGGGCAGGTATCGAACCGTCCATCGAGGCGGCGGGCGAGGCGCCGGAAACCCCCGACGAGGCACTGACCGAGCTGCTGCGTTCGCTGCTGGAGACGCTGGGGCCGGTCACCGCGGCAAGCCTGGGCGCGCCGCTGGGTATATCGCTGGATCGCACCATGGCGGCGCTGGCACGCCTGGAGGTCGAGGGCTTTGTGCTGCAAGGAAACTTCCTGGGCGGCAGCGAAGTGGCCTGGTGCGAGCGGCGCCTGCTGGCGCGCCTGCACCGCTATGCCATCGACCGCCGTCGCGCCGAGATCGAGCCGGTGAGCGTCCAGCACTACCTGCGTTTCCTGCTCGACTGGCACGGCCTGACCGACCGGCCGCAGGGGCCAGAGGCGCTGGCCGCGGCGGTGGAGCGGCTGGAGGGCTTTCCCGTGGCGGCGGGTGCCTGGGAGAGCGACGTGCTGCCGGCGCGGGTGGCCGATTTCTCGCCGCACATGCTCGACCAGCTGCTCGCCAGCGGACGCTTCATCTGGCTGCGCCTGCTGCCACCCAGAATAGCCGAGGGCGACGAACGCCAGCGTCCCGGTCCGCTGCGCAACACGCCGATCGCCCTCATCGATCGCCAGGCATTGCACGACTGGCGTCAGGCGGCTCCGGCGCCCGATGTCGGCGAGCTGCCGCTCTCCGGCGGGGCACGCCGGGTGCTGGAGGCGCTGCAGGGCGGCGGGGCGATGTTCTTCGCCGACCTGCTCGGCCCCGCGCACATGCTGCGCACCCAGGTGGAGGAGGCGCTGGGCGAGCTGGCCTCCTGGGGCCTGGTCACCTCAGACAGCTTCACCGGCCTGCGGGCGCTGATCGCCCCGGCCAGCAAGCGTCCGCCCATCGCCGCAGGCGGGCGTCGGCGCCGGCGGCATGCGCCGGGAGTGGACGCCGCCGGGCGCTGGTCGTGGCTGCCCGCGCCGGAGCGCGATGCGGTACCGGAAAAGCGCCGCATCGCGACGGACATGGAGAGCCTGGAGCACATCGCCTGGGTGCTGCTGGAGCGCTACGGCGTGGTCTTTCGCCGTGTGATCGAGCGCGAGCCGGCACTGCCGCCCTGGCGCGAGCTGCTGTATGTCTACCGCCGGCTGGAGGCGCGCGGCGAGATTCGCGGCGGTCGCTTCGTGCAGCAGTTTGCCGGCGAGCAGTTTGCCCTGGCCGAGGCGGTGGGGGCGCTCAAGGCCATGCGCCGCAGGGAGCCGGACGGCACCCGCGTGGCGGTGGCCGCCGCCGACCCGCTCAACCTGGTGGGCATTCTCGCGCCCGGCCAGCGGCTGCCGGCAGTGTCGGGCAATCGCCTGCTCTATCGCGACGGGGTGCCGGAGGCGGTGCTGCAGAACGGCGAGGTTCACTTCCTCGAGAAGCTGCCCGCCGAGGAGAAGTGGCAGGTGCAGCAATTGCTGCGGCGCGGGCCGGGGCATGAAAAACCCCCGACACCAGAGGTGCCGGGGGCTGCGATATCGATGCGCTGACGCTCAGTCGTGCCGCGAGCGCTGCCGGTGAGGAACGCGTTCGTCCTCCTCGATACGCACTTCCTTGCGGTTGGGGTGCCTCTGCTTCTCGCTCATGGTGTAGGCCAGAGCCGAAAGCGCCACTGCGGCCACGCTCACGGTCAGCATTTCGATGATACCCATGCGCATGTCCTCCTGCGGGTGAATGGGGCGACCCTCGGGACCTCACTGTCCCTACGAGAGGCGTGCCTGAATTGAGGGTGGCAGCTTTCTCGTCGGCCGACAAATGCTTTGACCCGTAGGCGTGGACTAAGTTTTGACGCTCCGCGAGAAAAGGCGGACACGACGCCTCGCATGGGGCTGGCGCCAGCCGTCGGCCCGGAGCGCGGCCTCACCGACCGGCCGCATCAAGCGGCTGCTGTCCTTGATGGCGAGATGCCTACCGAGCTCATTGTGTTGCCCTGCGGATCCGCGTCGCTATTGCTTTTTTGTCGGGTTTATTGAAATATATTTCCAAGTATATACTTCTGGCTAATAACTTGAACGGTTTTAGGTAGTTCTACGGATGCGTTATCCGTATTCCTGGCTAGGGAATGACCGCAGGATAAATTACGCAGCTCTCCGGATTTATTTTTACTTCCCCCGTTTTATTCTCCCCTGGTCAGTTCTCTGACCAGCTCGCGATTCAATCATTAAAACAAACGAGGGCATTGCTCGATAGCGCGCTAATCCATCGAGCACGCCGGGAGTCAATATAGCCATGAGCGTCAACAGGCGTAATTTCCTCAAGTATGGCGGTGCCGCCGCGGTGGGTACCGTGATGGCACCGAGCATCGTCAAGGCCCAGGAAACCTTCAACTGGCGCATGACCACCAGTTGGCCATCCGGTTTTCCGTTCTTCCAGTCTGGCCCCGGTTCCGCCACGGACTTCGCCAGACGAGTCGAAGAGATGTCCGGCGGGCGCATCAAGATTCGTGTCTACGGCGCGGGCGAACTCATTCCCGCCTTCGACGGTTTCGATGCGGTATCGCGCGGGCAGCAGGTGCAGCTCAACCATGCCTGCTCCTACTACTGGGCCGGGGAGTCGTTCGCCGCGCAGTACTTCACCACCGTGCCGTTCGGCATGACCTTCCAGGGCTTCAATGCCTGGTTGGCCCACGGCGGCGGCTACGAGCTGTGGAAGGAAACCTACGAGCCCTACAACCTGATCCCGCTGGCGGTGGGCTGTACCGGTGCGCAGCCGGTGGGCTGGTTCCGCGAGCCGGTGACCAGCGTGGCGGACTTCCGCGGCCTGAACATCCGTATGCCGGGGCTGGCCGGCGACGTCTACAACGCCATCGGTGCCAACGCCCGCCTGCTGCCCGGCGGCGAGATCTTCTCGGCGCTGGAGCGCGGCGCCATCGACGCGGCGGAGTGGGTCGGTCCCTATCTCGACCGTGCCCTGGGCCTGCACAACGCGGCCAAGCACTACTACTCCTCGGGCTGGCACGAGCCCTCCACCACCACCGAGGTGATCGTCAACAAGGACGCCTACAACTCCTTGCCCAGCGACCTGCAGGCCGTGCTTCACAACGCCGCTGCCGCCTGCAACATCACTTCCCATACCTGGATCGAGGCCCAGAACGGCGACGCCCTGGACGATCTGCTCAACAACCATGGCGTGGCGTTCGAGACCCTCCCTGATGACGTCATCCGGGCGCTGTTCGAGGCCACCCGCGACATCCTGGCGACCGAGGCCGACAAGGACCCGCTGGTCAAGCGCATCAACGACAGCTTCTGGGCGTTCAAGAAGAAGCACGACGGCTGGCATGCCAACAGCGAGGGCGTCTTCGCCAACACCATCAGCCGCTACGGTCAGGGCATGATCTGACGTCGGCCGGGCGCTCGGCCGAAAGGCAGTCCGTAACGCCGAGCGCCCACCTGCCAGACCCATTCGGGTCGCGCTTACCCCACCTTTGACGTCCGCTGGGCGCCCGCCCAGAGGGGGAGTTGAGATGCTGCGTTTGTGTACCTGGCTCGAGCGCGTGCTCGAGCGAATAACCGGGTTTGCCGGTTTCATCGGCTGTACGTCCATGCTCATCATGATCGCGCTGATCTTCGGCAACATGCTGAGCCGTTACGCCTTCGGCCTGGGCGCGGTGTGGGCCCAGGAGCTGGAGTGGTACCTGCTGTCGGTCATGGCGATGATGGGCATCGCCTATGCCATGAAGTTCGACGATCACGTGCGCGTGGACATCCTGTCGAGCCGCTTCAGCCCGGTCGGCATGATGTGGCTGAACCTCATCGCCGCGCTGCTGGTGGCGCTGCCCTGTGCGCTGCTGATCATCCATTACAGCCTGCCGTTCGCCGAAACCTCGTTCATTCGCGGCGAGCGTTCCCCCAACTCTTCCGGTCTTCCCTGGCGCTGGATTCCCAAGGCCATGGTGGTGGTCGGCTTCGTCTTCGTCGCGGCCGAGTCGCTGCGCCAGGCGCTCGAGAACGGTCGACGCCTCGTTCAACACTACGCTGGGAGAGTCTGAGCCATGCCCTTGGAATATTACGCGCTGGCCATGATCGTGGCTTTCTTCGTGCTGGTGATGACCGGCATCCCGGTGGGCTTCGTGGTGGCGTTCGTCGGCTTCGTGTTCGGCTTCATCGGCTTCGACGGCTGGCTGTTCGAGCTGCTGCCCTCGCGCATCTACGGCGTGGTGGCTAACTACACCCTGCTGGCCATCCCGCTGTTCGTGTTCATGGGCGTGATGCTGGAACGCTCGAAGATCGCCGAGCGCATGCTCGACGTGATCGGTCACCTGTGCGGCGGCCTGCCGGGCGGCATGGCCCTGGCGGTGATCATCGTCGGCGTACTGCTGGGCGCAGCGACGGGCATCGTCGGTGCGGCCATCGTCACCCTGACGCTGATGGCGTTGCCCACCCTGGTACGCCGCGGCTACAAGAAGACGGTGGCCTGCGGCACCATCTGTGCGGCCGGTACCCTGGGGCAGATCATCCCGCCCAGCCTGGTGCTGCTGGTGCTGGCCGACATCATGAACCTTTCCGTCGGCAGCCTGTTCGCCGCGGCGCTGGTGCCCGGTCTGCTGCTGGCCGGCATGTACCTGGCCTACCTGCTGTTGCTGGCCTTCTTCTTCTCTGCCGACGTGCCGGCCATCGACGAGCAGGAGCGCGCCGCCGTCAGCAAGCGGGAGCTGGGCAAGGACTTCGTCAAGGTCGTGGTGCCGCCCTTGTTGCTGATCTTCGCGGTGCTCGGCTCGATCATCGGCGGGGTGGCCGCGCCCACGGAGGCGGCGTCGGTGGGTGCCGTGGGGGCCTTGCTGCTGACGGTCGTCTCCGGGCGCCTGACCCTTCCGGTGCTCTCCGAGACCGTGAAGACCTCGCTGCGCATCAGCTGCATGATCTTCTTCGTGCTGATCGCCTCGCAGGTCTTCGCCCTGGCGTTCCGCGGGCTGGACGGAGAGTTTCTGATCGAGGCGATGTTCGAATGGGTGCCGGGCGGCATGTACGGCACGCTGATCTTCATGCTGCTGCTGATCTTCTTCCTGGGCTTCTTCCTCGAGTGGATCCAGATCTCCTACATTGCCGTGCCGCTGTTCCTGCCGTTCCTGGCAAGCCAGGGCGACATGTCGATGGTGTGGGTCGCGATCCTGATCGCCATGAACCTGCAGACTTCGTTCCTGACACCGCCCTTCGGCTGGTCGCTGCTGTTCATGAAGGGCGTGGCACCGCCGGGGATCACCACGGGCGACATCTACAAGGGGGCCGTGCCTTTCGTGCTGATCCAGATCCTGGCACTGGCGCTGATCATCGTCTTCCCCGATGTGGTGCTGTGGTTGCCCCGGGTGGTAGGATGGTGAGTCGGGGTTTTTACTTTAAAACTCCCTGATAAAGGCTCTGTCGACTGCATCGGCCAACTGCAATAAGTGGCAGTGATTAGCCAAAAGTCGACAGGGCCAAAAAGAATAATAATTAAGTAAAGGTAACGCGCCAGTGTTCACGTTCAGAACCAAGTTGACGCTGCTGACCTTGCTGCCTCTTTTGATACTCAGTGCAGGTGTGACGTTTCTTGCCATTCATCAGAGCGCGCGATTGAGCGGGGCGCAGTCGGAAATACTCAAGGACGGATTGCTGGAAGCCAAGCGGGCTGAACTCAAGAACTACATGGAACTCGCCTACACGGCGATTCGAGACATCTACGAGGACCCCGAGCTGCCGGTAGAAGTGGCGCAAGGGCTGGTAGCGGATGCCTTTCACCGTATGGAGTATGGCTCCGACGGTTACTTCTTCGTCTATGACTACGATGGGCTGAACATCGTCCACCCGCGGCTTGCGCATCTGGTCGGGCAGGACCTGTGGAACTTTCGTGACGAGGACGGCAAATTCCTGATCCAGCGGCTCATCGAGCAAGCCCGGGAAGGCGGCGGTTTCACCGAATATCGCTGGGACAAGCCCTCGGGCGGCGAATCGGTACTCAAGCTGAGCTATTCCATCGCCCTGGAGGAGTGGGGCTGGATGGTGGGAACGGGGCTCTACCTGGATGACATCGAACAGGTGGTCGGCCAGATGGAGCATCACATGGTGGAGAACGCTCGCAGGACCATCCTGCTGATGGCCTTCTTCACCGTTTCCTGCCTGCTCGTCATCGCCGTGATCGGCCTGGCGGTCAACCTCAGCGAAGCGCGGGTGGCGAACCGCCGACTGGTCACGATGGCACAGAAGACCTTCAGCTTCCTGGAGAAGGAGCGGCGGCGGATTTCCCGCGAGCTGCACGATGGCATCAATCAACTGCTGGTATCGGCACGCTTCAAGCTCGAGCGCATCGACGATGCGCTGGGGCGCGGCGATCATGTCGATGCCTCATCCGCCCTGGCGGCGACCGACCGCATTCTGGAAACGGGCATTCAGGACCTGCGGCGGCTGGCCTACGACCTGCGTCCCAGCGTGCTCGACGACCTGGGCCTGGTGGCGGCTATGGAGAGCCTGTGTTCGGATCTGGTGGAACGCAAACCCATCCGCATTCACTTCGAGTCCAACCTCGACAGCGGCGAATGCCAGCCGGTGCTGGCCACGGCGCTGTATCGCATCACTCAGGAAAGCCTGCACAACGTCGAGAAGCACGCCGGTAACGTTCGCCAGGTCAGGGTGAGGCTGCGGCGCCGCCGCGGCTGGGTCTATCTCGAGATTGCCGATGACGGCGAGGGCTTCCGCTGGCGCGCCGAGCAGAGCCATGAGCAGGGCGGGTCCGGTATGGGACTACGCAACATCCAGGATCGGGTGGATCTGCTGGGTGGGCGCCTGACGATCGAGGCGGCCCCCGGCAAGGGCGTGCGCATTCTCATCAAGGTGCCGTTTCAGCGCGCCACCGGAACGAGTCGGGAGAGAGTCGATGGCAGGGTCTATACGCGTACTTTTGGCGGACGACCATCCGCTGGTGCTGGAGGGGCTGCGCTACCGGCTGGAGGCGCAGCCGGGCATTGAGCTCGTCGGCGAGGCGAGTTCGGGCGAGGAGCTGCTGTCGCTGGCTCAGGCGCTGGCGCCGGACGTGGTGGTGACGGACATCACCATGCCCGGCTTGTCCGGCCTCGAGGCGTGCAAGGTCTTGCATGACACCTGTCCCGAGATTCGCGTGCTGGTGCTCACCATGCACGACAACGAGGAGTACATTCGCCGCGCGGTGGCCTGTGGCGCGGCCGGCTACGTACTCAAGGACGCCTCGGCCGAGCAGATGGTGTTCGCCCTGCGCGAGGTGGCAGGCGGGCGCAGCCATTTCGGCTCCGGCGTCTCCCGGGTACTGCTGGAGGAGAAGCAGGAGCGCCTGACCCCGCGCGAGACGGCCATCCTCAAGCTGATGTTCGAGGGCATGAGCAGCCGCGACATCGGTGAGGCGCTGAGCATCAGCACCCGCACGGTGGAGTCGCACCGCAGCAACATCTACCGCAAGCTCAACACCAACTCGCTGGCGGGCTTGTTTCGCTACGCGATGCGCCATGGCCTGGTCGAGTTGGAGTAAATGGCGTCAGTCGTCTGCCGCCTGGGCGCGTAGCCAGGCGATCTCCTCGGCCCAGATCTCGGGCTCGATGGTTTCCAGCACCATAGGGATATCGTCGATGCGCGGGTCGCGCATGATGGTGGTGAAGGCATCGAGGCCGATGTTGCCCTGGCCCAGGCTGTGGTGGCGGTCGACGCGGCTGGCGTATTCGCTCTTGGCGTCGTTGAGGTGCATGCCGCGCAGGTATTCGAAGCCGACCACCTTGCCGAACTCGTCGAGGGTGGCAGTGCACGCCTCGGGCGTGCGCAGGTCGTAGCCGGCGGCAAAGGCGTGGCAGGTGTCGATGCATACGCCGACCCGCGACTTGTCGTCGACCTGCTCGATGATCTCGGCCAGATGCTCGAAGCGCCAGCCCAGGTTGGTGCCCTGGCCGGCGGTGTTCTCGATCACCGCGACGACGCCGCGGGTCTCGGCCAGGGCATGGTTGATCGAGTCGGCGATACGGGTCAGGCACTCGCTCTCGCTGATCTTCTTCAAGTGGCTGCCGGGGTGGAAATTGAGCAGGGTGAGGCCGAGCTGCTCGCAGCGCTGCATCTCGTCCAGAAAGGCGGCACGCGACTTCTCCAGTCCTGCCTTGTCCGGGTGGCCGAGGTTGATCAGGTAGCTGTCGTGGGGGAGGATCTGGCCGGGGCCGAAGCCGTGCTCCTGGCAGGCGCTGCGAAAGGCCTCGATGGTAGCGTCGTCGAGAGGCTTGGCACGCCACTGGCGCTGGTTCTTGGTGAACAGGGCGAAGGCGTCGGCACCGATCTCGACGGCGCGCAGCACGGCCTGGTCGGGTCCGCCGGCGGCACTGACGTGGGCGCCAAGGTATTTCATCTGTCCTCTCCGTGGGTTGGCTGACGCCACTACGATAGCACGCACGCCGGGTCTCCACCTCGCCTGCCGCCCTCGACCCTCCCGCTTCTAAAGCGCCCAGGCCCTGCTAGGCTCAAGTCAGAGCCCGCTGGAGACGCCGTATGCTGCCGTTGTTACTGCTTGCCTTGAGCGATGTACCCGGACCGGACCCTGTGGCCGAGGCGCTGGCGCGCATCGACTCGCTCTCCGGCTATCGCCTGACCCTGCGCAGCCAGGGCAGCGGTGGCGAGGAGATCATCCATTACAGCTACCGGCGTCCCGGCGACGTGCGCATGGACATGGAGTCGCCCTATCGCGGCGCGGTGCTGATCTATCGCCACGATACGGGCAAGGTCCAGCTGTGGCCCTTCGGTTCGCCGGGACGGCGCCCGGCACTCTCGCTGCGGCCCACCAACCGCATGGTGCGCAGCTCGCAAGGTCATCGCGTGGACCAGTCGGATGTCGGCACGCTGCTGCGCAACGTCCAGCGTCTGCAGCAGCATGGCAGTACGCGTCGCCTGGAGCCGGCGACCCACGAAGGCCGACCGGTGCAGCATGTGGTGGTGGAGGCCGAGCCCGGTCGGGCCGTGCACGAGGTGGCGCGCTACGATCTGTGGCTCGATGACGAGACGCTGTCTCCGCTGCGGGTGGCGAGCTACGACCGGCAGGGGCAGCGCATGGAGAGCGTGCTGCTGGAAGACGTGCAGCTCGACCCCGACTTTCCGGCCGACCACTTCGATCCCTAGGCCATGGCGAGATTCGAGTTCGTTACCGACTGGCACTTCGAGGCGCCGATCGAAGCGGTCTTCGATGCCCTCACCGACTCGCTGCGCTGGCCCGAGTGGTGGCCCGGGCTGGTGGACGTTGAGCAACGTGAGGCCGGCGACGAGGGCGGCATCGGTCGGGTGCAGCACTTCGTCTGGAAGAGCCACCTGGGCTACTACCTGCGCTTCGATATCCGTATTGCCCGAGTTTGCGAGCCCTGCCTGATCGAAGGCGTGGCCGATGGCGACGTGACCGGCATCGGCCGCTGGCGGCTGTGCGAGGAGAACGGGGGCACCCGAGTGCACTATCTTTGGCAGGTGCGTACAGTGCGACCCTGGATGGGCCTGTTGGCCGGTGTGGCACGTCCGCTGGTGGTCTGGAACCACCATGCCATGATGCGGGCCGGCGCCGTGGGCTTGTCGCGCCACCTGAAGCGGCTGCCGACACCTGTCGGACAAGCCATTGAGTGAAGCAGTGCTGTCAACCGTTCAATCAACGTTGGTCAACTTGCGGGCCAAAAGGTATTCTTTCCACAGCTGCTTCGTAATCGCCGTAGAGATGCCATGAAGGGCTCGCACAACCGTATCGATGATGGGAGCTCCCCTGAAGAGACGCATGGCAGCGACTCTTGCGGTGATCTTTGCCATCGTACCCGCCGTGAACTCGATGAGGCGCGCGAAAAGATCGCGCATCTCAAACGCACCCTGCTGCGCATTCAACAGGTAGCCCGGTTGGGCTACTGGCGAGCCAGCCTGAAGGCCAACGAACTCTACTGGTCCGAGGTGACCTACGACATCTTCGGCGTCGATCCCGATACATTTACCCCCAGCATTCGTGCCTTCAAGGCCATGGTGCATCCCCAGGACGTTGAGAGCGTCGAATCCAGCATGCGTCGGGCCGAGCAGACCGGTAACCATGACGTGGTGCATCGCATCATTCGCCCCGACGGCGAGGTTCGCTGGGTCCACGAGCTGGCCGATTACGTGCCCGAGGGCGATGACCAAGTCCTGATCGGCACGGTGCGTGACATCACCGAGCAGAAGAAGCTCGAGCTGCGCCTGCGCCAGCTTTCACGTACCGATGAACTCACCGGCCTGTTCAACCGCCGCTACTTCATGCAGCGCCTGCTGCAGGAGCTGGCCCGTTATCGTCGCTACGGCAGACCGACCTCGGTGGTGCTGTTCGACTTCGATCACTTCAAGCGCATCAACGATACCCATGGCCATCCGGCCGGCGATCAAGTACTGGTGAAGGTGAGCAGGCTGCTGCGGGAGCGACTGCGCACGAATGACATTCCGGCGCGGCTCGGCGGCGAGGAGTTCGCTCTGCTGCTGCCGGAAACCGGCCTCGAGGAAGCCGTCGGGGTGGCGGAGAAGGTGCGTCAGCTGGTGCTCGAGCAGGCGTTCACTTCGGAGGAAGGGCATCGCTTCGAAGCCTCGATCACTTGTGGCGTGTCTGCTTTCCACGGTACCGAGGAAACGGTCGAGGCGATCCTGCATCGCGCCGATCAGAATCTCTACCAGGGCAAGCGTACGGGGCGCAATCGGATCGTCGCGGATGAATGGGATAGCTGACAGGGGGCTGTCGTCCACCTCTGCCGGCATCGGGCAAACCGACTGGCTGGCCGATGCGCTGGGCTTGGCGCTGGCAGAAGGCTCGCCCCAGCCGCTGGCCACGCGTCTCTATCATCAGCTGCGGGAGTGGATCCAGGCGGGACGCCTGGTTTGCGGCCAGCGGCTGCCCTCATCGCGTCAGTTGGCTCGCGAGCTGGGGCTGGGGCGCAACACGGTGCTGGCCGCCTTCGATCAGCTGCTGGCCGAGGGCTTCCTGGTGACGCGGCATGGATCGGGCACCTTCGTTGCCGACCTGGCGTTTCCATGTACCACTCAACCCACCACCCAGCCGGCACTAGCGGTTGGGCTCACCACGTCGCACACGATACCGGCTCGAGCGGATGCGCCGTCGCTCTCTTCGCGCGGCACGTCGCTGCTGGCGTTCTGCCATGCCAGCCAGGAGCGCCCCATCCTGGCCCCCGGCGTGCCGGCGCTGGATCGTTTCCCCCATGGCCCGTGGCAGCGGCTGGTACGCCGCCACCAGCAGCGCATGCCGCGGGAGTGGCTGGCCTATCAGGCCCAGGGCGGCGTGCCGACGCTGCGCGAGGCGCTGGCCGACTACCTGCAGCTCTCGCGCTCGGTGCGCTGTCGCCCCGAGCAGATTCTCATCGTGCAGGGGGCGCAGCAGGGCTTCGAGCTGATCGCCAGACTGCTCAGCGACCCCGGCGACAAGGTATGGATCGAGGAGCCGGGCTACCCTGGCGCTCAGGCCTGCTTCGCGGCTGCCGGACTCGATTTGCAGGCGGTGCCGGTGGATGACGAAGGCCTCAGCGTAGCGGCTGCGGCGAACGCCGAGAGTCCGAGACTGATCTATGTGACGCCCTCGCATCAATACCCCAGCGGCGTGACCATGAGTCTGTCCCGTCGCTTGGCGCTGCTGGAAGCCGCGGAGCGGCACGGCGCCTGGATCGTCGAGGACGACTACGACAGCGAGTTTCGCTACGGGCAGCGTCCCATCGCCGCCCTGCAGGGGCTCGTCGACGATAGCCGTGTCATCTACGTGGGCACCTTCAGCAAGGTGATGTATCCCGGGCTGCGGCTGGGCTACGTGGTACTGCCCGAGCCATTGGTCGAGCCGTTCCGCCGGGCCAACGCGCGGCTTCACCGCGAGGGGCAGTACCCGGTACAGGCGGCCTTGGCGGAGTTCATCGTCGGCGGGCAGTTCTCACGTCACATCCGGCGCATGCGTGACTGCTACCGTCGGCGTCAGGCGCTGCTGCGCAAGGCCCTGGCGCCCGCCGTGGCACGCGGTCTGCGTCTATCCGACGGGCAGGCGGGGATGCATCTGGTGGCCTGGCTCGACGAGGCGGAGCAAGAGCGTGAGTTGCTCCGGCGGGGTGCGGCGCAGGGCCTCTCGCTGTCGCCGCTGTCGAGTTATTACCTCGAGACACCCGCTCGCCCCGGCCTGGTGCTGGGCTATGCCGGCACCGTGGAGGCCGAGCTCGAACGGGCCGGGCGCTGGCTGGCTCGCGAATGGCTGAGCCTAGGCTGACAGCGCCGATAGCGACGACCTCTGACGACCCTCGTCATCGAAATTGTCCGATGCGAGCCAGCGCACCAGGCGGGCTTCGATGGCGGGCCATTCGCCGTCGAGCAGCGAGAACCAGGCGGTATCGCGACTGCGTCCACCTTCCACCCGGTGCTGACGAAAGATACCCTCGAAGCGAAAGCCCAGGCGCTCGGCAGCACGCCGCGAGGCGGCGTTGAGCGCATTGCACTTCCATTCGTAGCGCCGGTAGCCCAGGGCGAAGGCATTGCGCATCATCAGCAGCATGGCTTCGGTGGCCGCCGGCGTGCGGCGAAGCGGCGGCGTGAAATGGATATGGCCGACCTCGATGCTGCCGTGCTCCGGCACGATGTTGAGATAGCTGGCCAACCCCAGGGCCCGCCCGAATTTCTCTTCGACGATGGCGAAGAAGAGCGGATCCTCGCTGCGCGCACGCTCGGCCAGCCAGGCATGACACTGCTCGGCATCGCTGAACGGCATGCCGCCGGAATAGGCCCAGCGTGCTTGCGGTGTGTCGTGGGGCCCCTCACCGGGCAATAGAAAGGCGGCAAACAGCGAATCGCCATGGTGCTCTGCCGACAGCGGTTCGAGGCGAACCCGCTCGCCCAACAGGGAAGCGCGCTGTGGCCTGCTTGCCGGCTGCCAGCCGGGCAGGGCGACACCGATGGGGCGGCCGTCTACGGGTTGCGTGCTCATGCCTGCGGCTCCTCGTCTGCCAGTGTCTGCATCTCGTGCCAAAGCTGGCGCGCCTGCGGGTCGGCGCTCTGCGCCAGGGCCGCTTCGACCCCTGCCTGATCGGCCCGGGAGCGCTGCCGGCCGAGTTTGGCCTTGCCTTCGAGCGCTTCGATGCGCAGGCGAAAGCCGACCACGCCGGCCTGCATCTTTTCCAGGTAGTCGTGCTCGCGGCCCAACGAATCGAGCAGGGCGGGTTCGAAGTGGGCCAGGCTGCGCTCGAGCAGCTCCCGCGTGGCCGCGGCGTCCAGCAGTTCCAGGCGCCCCGTGGCGTGCACGGCCAGGTAGTTCCAGGTGGGCACGGCAGGCCGGCTGGCGTACCAGCTCGGCGAGACATAGGCGTGTGGCCCGCTGAAGATCGCCAGCGCCCGGTTGCCGTCCAGCGCTCGCCAGTGAGGATTGGCCCGGGCGAAGTGGCCGTAGAGCGAACCGAGCTCGCCTTCGCTTCGTTCCAGCGTCAGGGGCAGGTGGGTAGCCTGCAGATCGGCGCCGACCAGCACGGCGAAGCCGTAGCGCTCGACCAGCGCCCAGGCCTGCTCGCGTGTCAGCCGCATCGATGGGGGAACGTACATGGCACCTCCGTTCAGCCCTGGTCTGCCTGGGTGTCGAACAGCAGACCGTAGTGATAGAAGGTCGTATCGCGCTGCCAGCCGAGCGATTCGTAGAGCGCCTGGGCGGTACGGTTGTCGATCTCGGTGGCGAGCTTGAGATGGCCGACGCCATGGGCTCGGGCGAGCTCCCTGGCGGCCTGCATCAGGGCGCGCCCGACGCCGCTGCGACGAGCCTCGGGAGCGACGAACAGATCGTTGAGCAGCCACAGCGGGGCCAGGCGCACGGTGGAAAGCAGGGGGTAGAGCTGTACGAAACCCTGCAGTTCTCCCTGGCTGCCGGTATCAACCAGGATGTAGGAGTCGCCGCGCTCCAGGCGCGCCTGCAGGAACTGACGGGCGCCTTCGAGATCGGACGCCTGGCGGTAGAACTGCCGGTAGCCGTCGAGTAGCTGACTGAGTGGCTCCAGATCGTTAAGGGTGGCTTGGCGAATGGTCATGGGTGGCTCCTCTGCGTTGCGATGGGCGAGAGCCAGTGTGGTATGAATCTGGTTCCTTGCTAAGGGCCAGTTCGACGTCATTCAGGGGAACCACTTTGCGTTGGCAGGGAGGTTGTAAAAAACACCGGCCATCGGCCATGAGCGGGCTAGAATGGAGCGATGACTCTCTCGACCGAACGCCGTCACACGGGCGGCATGACCCCAGCCGCCGAGACGACGCTGCGCCTGCCCTATCGGCCCCCCTACGACTGGCAGGCGATACTCGACTTTCTGGCCCGGCGTGCCATTGCCGGCCTGGAGCGTATCGATGGCGAGACCTATCACCGCCTTTTCCTCGAACAGGGAGCGGTGGGCTCCGTGAGTGTCACTCACGCTCCGGCCGATACGTCGCTGCATGTCACGCTGCGTCTGCCCGAGTCTATCGATCCGTCCTCCGTCGTCGCGCGGCTGCAGCGGCTCTTCGACCTGCAGGCGGACCCCGAGGCGATACGCCAGGGGCTCGGCCGCGATCCCACCCTGGCGCCATTGGTCGCGCGCCGTCCGGGACTGCGGGTGCCGGGCGGCTGGGACCCTTTCGAAGTCGCCGCACGCGCGATACTCGGCCAGCAGGTCAGCGTCGATGCCGCCACACGGCTTGTCGGGCGCCTGGTCGAACGCCTGGGCGAGCGGCTGACAGCGCCGTTCGCTCCCGGGCTCGACCGGCTGTTCCCCGTACCCGAGCGCTTCACCTTCGCCGAGATCAAGGCCCTCGGCATGCCCAGCGCACGCGCCAACGCCCTGGCGGGACTGGCTTCGGCCTACCGCGAGCAGCCGCAGCTGTTCGAGCGGCGTGGCGACCTTGACGACAACGTGGCGCAGCTGTGCGCGCTGCCCGGCATCGGTGCCTGGACGGCGCACTACATCGCCATGCGCGGGCTGCGGGAGAGCGATGCTTTCTTGCCTTCGGACGTGGCCGTACAGCGGGCACTGGCGGAGCAGGGCAAACGCCCCTCGCCGCGTGAGCTGCTCGCCCGCGCCGAGGCCTGGCGGCCCTGGCGTGCCTATGCCGTGATGCACCTGTGGCATGCCGATGCGGCAACGACACAGGCAAAAGCGAGACAGGGCCAATAGAGAGACAGGAGAGAGACGATGCAACTCTGGCTTGATCTGATGCCGTCGCCAGTGGGCGAACTGAGTCTGGTCGGCGACGAGCAGGGGGCTCTGCGAGCGCTGGAGTTCGACAGCAACGACGAGCGCCTGCATCGCCTGCTGGCGCGTCACTATCGCGATTACCATCTCTCCAAGGGTAGAGCGCCCCTGCTCGTTCGTGAGGCCCTGGAAGCCTACTTCGCCGGCGACCCGTCCCATCTCGATGCGCTGCCGGTGGCCACCGGCGGTACCGAGTTCCAGCGTCTGGTGTGGCAGGCACTGCGCGGCATTCCATTCGGCACCACCATCAGCTACGGCGAGCTGGCCGCCAGGATAGGACGGCCCGGGGCCAGCCGCGCCGTGGGTCTGGCCAATGGCGCCAACCCGATCTCCATCGTGGTGCCCTGCCATCGGGTGATCGGCGCCAACGGTACCCTGACCGGCTATGGCGGCGGGTTGCCGCGCAAGCGCTGGCTGGTGGAGCATGAGCGGGGGCTGGTGCAGGGCGAGTTGTTCCAAGGGGAGCTGGCGCTTCCCTAGCCCAGCCGGGCCGGCTTTAGGACTCTTCCGACAGCCCTTCCAACAGCTTGCCGAGCAGTTCGCTCAATGTTTCCTGCTCTTCGCGGCTCAGGGCGGCGAGCATCTTGGCTTCATTCTGCACGTGCTCGGGGATCATGCGCTCCATCAGCGCCAGGCCTTTGTCGGTCAGCGAGACCAGCGTGCCGCGGCGATCCTCGGGGTTCGGCGAGCGCACGATCAGGCCCGCCTTCTCCAGCCGGTCCAGCCGGCTGGTCATGCCACCCGAAGAGATCATCAGCGTCTCGAACAGCTGCGTCGGTCCCAGGCGATAGGGGGGGCCCGCGCGGCGCAGCGTCGCCAGCACGTCGAACTCCCCGGCCTGCAGGCCATGTGACTTGAAAAAGACCTGCAACCGCTCCTGGGTGAGCAGCTGTGTGGTCTTCAGATACCCCACCACCTCCATCGGCAGCAGGTCGAGTTCGGGCATTTCGCGCTGCCATTGCGCAACGGCGTGCTTGACACGGTTCATGTGCGTATTTATCTTTCTATCAAGATACTTTTTGGCAAGATTCTTGTTGCCGCGCTATAGGAGTCGATAATGACCAATTCCACGCTATCGAGCAACCGTACCGGCTGGTATGCCCTGGGTTGCCTGCTGCTGGTCGGCAGCCTGCTGGCGCTTTCGCTGGCCGTGGCCAAGCTTGCCGACGACGCCGGCGCACCGCGCCTTGGTTTCCTGATGGTGGCGGTCACCGGCGCTGGCGTACTGCTGCTGGCACTGGCGGCGGTACAACGTCAGCCGATGAAACTCGACCGGCGCATCATCGAGTACGCGCTGGTGTCGGGTGCGCTGTTTGCCTTGCCCAATGCGTTGGGTTTCCTGGCGGTACGCCACGTGGGGGCGGGTTTCGTTTCGCTCAGCTTCGCCTTTCCGATCCTCGTGACCTGGGTGCTGGCGCTAGGCTTGGGCATGGAGCGCATGAACCTGCTGCGACTGAGCGGTGTGCTGCTGGGGCTCTCGGGCGGGGTGCTGCTGGCGTGGGCCAAGGCCGGCGGCATGTCGGGTGCCCAGGGCTGGGTCATGCTGGTCCTGGCGATTCCCTTGATCATCGCGCTGGGCAATATCTATCGCACCCTGCGCTGGCCCGGCGAGGCGGGGCCGGTCTATCTCGCCGCCCTGATGCTGCTGGGTGGCGCCCTGGCGCTTGCGCCCTTCGTGCTGGCCTTCGAGGCGCGTCAAGTCGCTCAGCTGCTCGGCTCTGCCGACGTGCTCCGGCTGCTGTTCGCCGAGGTCGCCGTCTTCACCGTGCTCTACGTCTTCTACTTCGTACTGCAGAAGATCGCAGGCCCCGTCTATCTCAGCCAGATCGGCATGGTGGCGGCGCTGGTCGGCACCCTGATCGCCGTCTTGCTGCTGGGTGAGTCGGTGCCGCCCTTCCTTGGCCTGGCGGGGGTGCTGGTGGCCCTCGGTGCCGCGCTGTTCCACCGTGGCGCTTCGCACCACACGTCACCGCCGACGCTGGCGGTGGCGAAACCTTGAACCGGGAGAACATCATGTCCGTCATGGAAGCCCTGCACTGGCGCTATGCCGCCAAGCGCATGAATGGAAGAAAGGTGGCGCGAGACGCGCTGGATAACATCCTCGATGCGGCGCACCTGGCGCCATCCTCCTACGGCCTTCAGCCCTACAGCGTGCTGGTGATCGAAGCGCCGGCACTGCGCGAGCGCATCCGGCGTACAGCCTGCGACCAGCCCCAGATCAGCGAATGCTCTCATCTGCTGATCTTTGCCGCCTGGTCCGAGGTGGATGGACGGCATGTGGATGAGCTGATCGAACTGACAGCCGCCTCCCGCGGCCTCGACCCGAAAGAGCTGGAAGGGTATCGGCAGGCACTGCATGACGCCGTCGCCGGCTTCGCCACGCCGGAGGCTCGGCAGCAGTGGGCGGCTCGGCAGGCCTATATTGCCCTGGGCACGGCCCTGACCGTTGCCGCAGCGCAGCGAGTCGATGCCTCGCCGATGGAAGGGTTCGATCCTGCCGCGCTGGACGCCCTGCTGGGGCTCGAAGAGCAGGGCCTGCGCAGTGTGGTGCTGCTGGCGCTGGGGTATCGCGATACCGAACAGGATCGTCTGGCAGGGCAAGCCAAGGTGCGCTGGCCCAGGGAGCGATTCGTGGTGGAGTTGAGCGGAGCCTAGACGCTACCTTCCTTTTCGACCACCAGCACTCGGGCTTCGCCGACTGGGCTTGCGACATGCTCGGTACCTACCGAGGCATAGAAGATATCGCCCACTTCCAGCAGTTGGCTATGCTCGACACCTTCGCAGCGATAGCGCATTTCCACCTGGCCATCGAGAACCACGAAGACTTCCTCTCCGTCGTTGATGTGCCAGCGGTAGGGCTGGTCGGTCCAGTGCAGGCGGGTGGTGATGCCATTCATGTTGGCGATGTCCTGAGCGCCCCAGGCGCGCTCGGCAGTGAAGTCCCGACTGCGGGTGATTTTCATGAGTTGGCTTCCTTGGAGTCGGTTTGAACTTTTCAGCCATATCGGAGCAGAGTTTAACGGGGTTAGCACTTCTTTCTGCTATATTTTCTCGATTGGTGATGTCGCGGTGTTTCTAAACATCCAATTAATAATAAACAAGACATTATACTTATAGCGAGTCTTTATGATGCTCGATCTCCTACTGCTCCGTAGCTTCGTGTCGGTCGTCGAAGAGAGGAGCTTCACGGCTGCCGCCAACCGGCTGCACCTGACTCAGCCCGCCATCAGCGGACACCTGCGACGCCTGGAGTCGCAACTGGGCAAGGCGTTGCTCGAGCGAACCACCCGCAGCGTTCAACTGACACCGGATGGAGAACGCCTGCTGGGCTATGCACGAGCGATCCTGGCGCTGAATCGTGATGCCATGGAAGAGATTTCCCGCTCTGGCGATCAGCGCAGCATACGCTTGGGGGTGTCGGAGGACTTCGCCAATGAACGATTGCTCACGCTATTGAAGCGCTTCATGCAGTGCCACGCCATGGTGGATATCGAAGTCCGCGTCGGCATTCCGGGAGAGTTGCTCGGGGCGATGCGTCAGGGGTATGTCGATATGGTGCTTGGGGCGCAGTGTGGCGAACCTGTCACGGGAATCAGACTGTGGCGGGAGCCCTTGGTATGGGCCTGGAGTGAGCGGGAGGAAAAGGAGCTTCCTTCGCCCCTGCCTCTGGCGCTTTTCCCTGAGCCCTGCCCTTATCGTGAAATCGCCTTGGCTCAACTGGCCATGGTGGGCATCGCCCAGCGCACTGCCATGCTGTGCATGAGCGGGGCGGGTCTGCATGTCGCTGCCGCTACCGGGTTTGCCGTCGCACCCATGCCGGCTAGCCAATTGAAGCCGGGACTGATTGCCTTGTCCTCGGAGCATGGGCTGCCGGAATTGCCTGCTGCGGAAATCATGCTGATTACCGAAGCGAGCCACTCTGACCAGGATCTGCTGAAGGCATTGGCGGATGCCCTGTTGGCTGGTATGCGACCGGTTCGAGCGGTCGAGACTGCCTGATCCGTGATGTTGATCAGCATGCCCTGTCGATTCGTGGCGTGCTGGTTCGATCCCTTATCAGGCAGCCATGCGGCTGCGCTTACTGGAGGAAGTCCCATGCAATACATGCTGATGTGCTGTATCGACGAGGCGCTGTGGAACGGCCTGCCCGATGCCGAGCGTGACTCGGTCATGACCGATTACCACGCCCTGATCCAGGAGATGGTCACCAGCGGACACTACCGCGGAGGGGCTCGGCTGCAGTCGGTGGAGTCGGCCACCACGCTGCGCGAGCAGAACGGCAAGACGGTGATGCTGGACGGTCCCTTTGCCGAGAGCCGCGAGCAACTGGGGGGCTTTCACGTGGTGGAGTGCCGTGACCTGGATGAGGCCTTGGCGCTGGCCCGGCGCATTCCGCCGCTGCGGGTCGGCGGCTCGGTGGAGGTGAGGCCGGTGGATCCCGCCTATCGATTGTGAGGACTGCGTGTCTCTGGATGAGCTGTATCGCCGTGAGTATGGCCACGTGCTGGCCAGCCTGATTCGCCGCTTCGGTCACTTCGAGCTGGCCGAGGATGCCGTGCAGGCGGCCTTCGAGGCGGCGATGGTGCAGTGGCCGGCCGAGGGCTGGCCACCGAATCCGACCTCGTGGCTGATTGCCACCGCGCGCCACAAGGTGGTCGATCAGTTGCGCCACCAGCAGATGCGCGAGCGCAAGGGCGACGAGCTGCGTCAGCACCTGGAGCTGCTGCTCGACAACGACCTCGAAGCCGAACCTCTCGACAGTCTGCGCCTGATCTTCGCCTGCTGTCATCCGGCTCTGGCACGGCCCGCCCAGGTGGCGCTGACGCTGCACACCCTGGGCGGGCTGCGTACCGAGGAGATCGCCCGGGCCTTCATGGTACCGGTGCCGACTCTGGCCCAGCGCCTGGTGCGGGCCAAGGCCAAGATTCGCGATGCCGGCATTCCCTTCGAGGTGCCCGACGACACCGCCCTGGACGAGCGCCTGGAGCCGGTACTGGCAGTGATCTACCTGATCTTCAACGAAGGCTATGCGGCCAGCTTCGGCGACGACTGGGTACGCGGCGACCTGTGCCGTGAGGCGATTCGGCTGGGACGCATGCTGGTACGGCTGCTGCCGGCGGAGCGGGAGGCGCGGGGGCTGCTTGCGCTGATGCTGCTGCATCATGCCCGGCGCGATGCACGCACCGACGCGGCCGGCGACATCGTGCTGCTGGATGAGCAGGATCGCTCGCGCTGGCACGCCGACGAGATCAAGGAGGGCAGTGCCCATGTGGGTATCGCGCTACGTGGCGGCCTGCCCGGTGGCTATGCGGTGCAGGCCGCCATCGCCGCGCTGCACGCCGAGGCGGCGACTCCCGCAGACACCGACTGGCGGCGTATCGCCGCGCTCTACAGCCTGCTTTACGCCATTCAGCCGACGCCGGTGGTAGCGCTCAATCGCGCCGTGGCGGTGGCCATGGCCGATGGACTGCAAGCGGGCCTGGAGCAGCTCGACAAGATTCATCTGCCCGGCTATCACCTGCTACCCGCTACGCGCGCCGACCTGTTGCGCCGGCTGGGGCGCCATGGCGAGGCGGCCGAGCAGTACCGCCAGGCCCTGGCACTGGTGACCCAGGGCGCCGAACGGCGCTTCCTCGAGCGTCGCCTGCGGGAAGTCACGGCAGCGCACAGTGCTGTCGATTTTGCCGCTGCTGAATCGAAGACCCCATGAGCTTGGCCATCCGGGCTCGCTCGATGACTCACTCCATGACTTACTCAACAACTTATTCAACAACTTATACAACCACAGGGAGACAAGACCATGAGCTACGTCGATGGATTCGTATTGCCGGTGCCTGAAGGCAATCTCGATGCCTATCTGGAGATGGCCCGGAAGGCCGGGGAGGTCTGGCGCGAGCACGGCGCGCTGGAGTACGTGGAGTGCGTCGCCGATGACGTCAAGCCGGGGGTGCATACCTCCTTCCCCCAGAGCGTAAAGCTCGAACCGGGGGAAACGGTGATCTTCTCCTGGATTCTCTATGCCTCGCGGGAGGAGCGCGACCGCATCAATGCCAAGGTGATGGAAGACCCGCGCATGGCGGACATGATGGAGCCGGCCAATCACCCCTTCGATGGCAAGCGCATGATCTGGGGCGGTTTTCGTGAGGTGCTGAGACTGCCTTGACGAAGTGTCAGACCAGCCAGGCCACGGCGAGCCCCGCCGTGGCCGAGGCCAGCAGCGGGCCGACCAGGCAGCGCGTCAGGCGGGCATTGCCTGCGCTGAAGGTCAGCACGACCTTGAACAAATTGTTCACCGCAGCGGCCAGCACGATGCCCATCACGGCGGTGGCGGGCGTGATGGTGTTCGTGGCCATTCGGCCCAGCGACAGGGCGATGGCGTGCACGTCGGCGATGCCGGCGGTGGCGGCCAGCAGATAGATGCCGGCATCGCCGAGCCAGGCGCGCAGCCACTCGCCCAATACCATGACCGTTGCCAGCAGGGCACCGATCAGCAGCGCGACACGTAGCTCCAGCGGGTTCTGGCTCATTGGGCGCTCGGCCTTGAGATCGTGGCGGTGGCGGCGCCATAGCCACAGCGCTGGCAGGAAGAGCGCCAACCCCATGGCCGCGAGTGGTGCCAGCAACTGCGGCAGCATGGCCGGGCCGACGAGGGCGGCATAGAGCAGCAGGCGGGGCAGCATGGTACCGCAGGCCAGCAGAATGCCGGCGGCGAGCATCGGCGCGAACTGCGGCTCGCGGCGCGCCTGCCGGGCATACTGCAGGGTCAGGGCGGTGGAGGAACTCAGCCCGGCGAACAGACCGGTGAACAGGATGCCCTTCGCGGTGCCGCCGAGGCGCACGGCGAAGTAGCCGATGAACGAGATCGAGGCGACCAGCACCACCAGCCACCAGATCTCGTAGGGGTTGAGCACGCCGCCGGGGCCCATGTCCTCATTGGGCAACAGCGGCAGCACCACCACGCTGATCAACAGTAGCTTCAAGGCGGCATCGAGCTCGTTGGCGTGAAGCTTGTGCAGCAGCTCATGGATCTCGCGCTTGTTGTCGAGGATCAGCGCCGTGACCACCGCGCAGGCAGTGGCAAGGGCGACATCCACGGCCACCGCCAGGGCGCCGAAGCAGAAGGTCAGCAGCAGCCCGATCAGGCCGGTAATGCTGTAGTCGCCGCTCTTCTCCATGCTGGCCCGATAGCCGGCCAGTGCAATGCCGGCGATCGCCAGGAAGATCAATGGAAAGGCCCAGTATGTGAGCACCTCCGAGAGCAGCGCGGCCACGCCGCCAAACAGGCCGATCAGCGCATGGGTGCGTACCCCGGCCACGCGTTCGCCGGGCTCCCGTTCGCGGGCGGACCAGCCTCGTTCGATACCGATCAGGGCTCCCAGCAGCAGCGCCACGGCAAGCTCCATGAGTATCAGGTTGTCGGCGAAAAAGTCGCGAGCAATACCGTCCATCGGTTTTTTCTTTTCTGGAAAATTCACCTTCAGCGTGGAACGTCGTATCGCACTGAGCAAACTCCTCGGCCATTGGCTGCCATCACTCAAGAGCTGTGTCATCAGCTCGTTACGTAGGGCCATTCATACTCCCACGCTGGTTCGGCAAGCCATAACAGGGCAGAATTCTGCCCTCGAACCACCATTTCCTTGCTGTGAGCGTGCCCCATGCCCCCCGTCAACGAAACGCCCCATCAGGTTCCCTTCCGCGAGGCCGTGATGGTCTGGCTGCGCGTGGCCATGCTCAGCTTCGGCGGCCCGGCGGGGCAGATCGCGGTGATGCACCGCATTCTCGTCGAAGAGAAGAAGTGGATAGGTGAGAAGCGCTTTTTGCATGCGCTCAACTACTGCATGATGCTGCCAGGGCCGGAGGCCCAGCAGCTGGCCATCTACATCGGTTGGTTGATGCACCGCACCAAGGGTGGCCTGTTGGCGGGCAGCCTGTTCGTGCTGCCCGGCTTCATCGCCATCCTGGCGCTGAGCTATCTCTACGCCGCGCTGGGCAACGTGGGCCTGGTGGAGGGGCTCTTCTTCGGTCTCAAGGCGGCCGTACTGGCGGTGGTGCTCCACGCCGTGGTGCGCATCGGCAAGCGGGCACTGCGTAACCGGGTGATGATCGGTCTGGCGGCGGCGGCCTTCGTGGCGATCTTCTTTCTCGAACTCGCCTTCCCGCTGATCATCCTGGGAGCCGCCCTGATCGGCTTCTGGGGCGGCAAGCGCGGCATGACGGCTTTCCAGGCGGGCGGCGGCCACGGCGATGGCGGCGGGCCGGGGCTCAGCGACCGCGACTCGCTGCTCGGCGAGGGGCTGCCGGCCCATGCGCGCCCCAACCGCAGCTGGTCGCTGCGCGTCTCGGCGATCTTCCTGCTGCTGTGGCTGACGCCGGTGGCGCTGCTGCTGGTCACACTGGGCGGCGACAACGTGTTCAGCCAGATCGCCACCTTCTTCAGCAAGATGGCGGTGGTCACCTTCGGCGGCGCCTATGCGGTACTGGGCTACGTGACCCAGGAGGCGGTGCAGAACTACGGCTGGCTGGCCCCCGGCGAGATGCTCGACGGCCTGGGCATGGCCGAGACCACGCCGGGGCCGCTGATCCAGGTGGTGCAGTTCGTCGGCTTCATGGGTGCCTATCGCGAGGCGACCGGGCTCGATCCCATGCTTGCGGCTACCCTGGCGGCGGTGCTCACCACCTGGGTGACCTTCGTGCCCTGCTTCCTGTGGATCTTCCTCGGTGCCCCCTACGTGGAGCGGCTGCGTGACAACCGCGCCCTCAGTGCCGCGCTGTCGGCCATCACCGCCGCGGTGGTGGGGGTGATCCTCAATCTGGCGATCTGGTTCGGTCTCCACGTGGTCTTTGCCGAAGTCGCCGAACGGCACCTGCTCGGGGTGCGCCTGCTGATTCCGCAGCTCGGCACGCTGGATCCTCTGGCCCTGCTGCTGGCTGCCGGCGCCATGGCCGCCATCTTCCACTTCAAGATCGGCATGCTGAAGGTGCTGGGCGGCTGTGCGCTGTTAGGTGTGCTGTTCTCTTTGGTTTTCTAGGCTTTGTACGAAAAATGTCTGCGCTCGGCCATGCGGTGTTAAAAATCGGCTCAAAATACTCATTTACACCCCGTAAACTCCGTTTTTTCGCCAATTTTTGCCTTGCCTGACCTTCGCTCGTCGACTTTTCGTACATAGCCTAGACGCTGGCGGGGCAGGAGGAGTAACGGCATGGCGGGCCGGCGCCATGGGTGCCATGCTGAACCCATGACCTGCAGCCTTGCCGGAGAAATCTATGTCGTTGCCAAAACTCGGGAGTTACCTGCTGTCGTTGCTGTGCGGTGTCGCGCTGCTGGCGGCATCGATGAGTACCGCCAGCGCACGGGAGCTCGCTGCCGAGATTGACGAGATGGTCGAAGTAGAGATCGCCACGGTGGGGGTGGCCGGCTTCGGTGGCCCGCCCGTGGTGCTGCTTCGGGAACCGGGGGCGCGCGAGGTGATTCCCATCTTCATTGGCATCAACGAGGCCGGCGCCATCCTTCGCGGCCTCGCCGGAGAGCGTTCGCCGCGGCCCATGACCCACGACCTGCTGAGCGACGTGCTGGGTGAGATGGAAGCCACCCTGGAGCGCGTCTACGTCGATGCCATCGTCGATCACACCTTTCTCGGCATGCTCGAGCTGAGCCTGCCGGGGCGTGACGAGCGGGTGCGTATCGACAGCCGTCCCAGCGATGCCATCGCTCTGGCCATCCATGCGGGGGCGAGCATTCATGTGGCACCTCAGGTGCTCGAGGCGGCACGGGACATCGAGTACGAAGGTCTGGACGATCAGGTGGTGGTGGCGCTCGGCATCACCGTAGCGCCGGTCACCGCCGATCTGCGCGAAGCGCTGGGGCTGCCCGATCAGGCCGGTGTGCTGGTCAGCGACGTACGCGGCCCTGCAGCCGACGCCGGCCTGGAGCCGGGCGCGCTGCTGCTGGAAGTGAACGGTGAGGTGCCCGAGACGCCGCTGCGCTATCTCGAGCTGGTGCGCGACACCGCCGTGGACGAAGACGCCCGGCTGCGCTACTGGCAGCAGGGCGAGGAACACGAGATCGAGGTCACTACTGACGTACCGCCGCGCGAGCCCATGCCGCGGCCTAGGCAGGACGTGCCCGGTATTCGTACCTGAGACCTTTAAAGAAATCTTTTAGGTGAATCATATTGTTCTAATTATAATTAATTAAGTTTTCCTAAAGTTATATATGCTGAGGCCGTTAAGTGTATTGAGGCCGCAGTTTTCTTCATTGGATTGTTCCGCTCAGGTGAAGCATGAGTTAAAGCTTTTTGCCCTTTTGTGATGACGTCGCCAAACCAGTTGTGACGCTTGTTGCTAGAGCGATGCCCTGATGGAAATGGCTCATTGAGGAAATTGTCGGCTGTGTGTACTACATAGACACGGAGGCGGCAATGACGATTACCATCAGAGCAAGACTCATCATGTTCAGTATCATGTTTCTTGCCTTCCTGCTGCTGGTGAGCGGGTTTGGACTAAGTGGCATGAACACCAGCAACCGAGCCATCCAGGCCGTATACGAAGATAGACTCATTCCCACCATTCAGCTAACTCGAATCGACGAGCTCATGCGTGAGAATCTCATTGCCATGAGTCAAATGGTGTTGAACGATCCTCGTTTGGAGCGAGACGGAGAAGAGGCCCGTTCATTCAGCGGCATACAAGCCGATATCGAGAACAATGCCGAAGAGATAGATGTCACTTGGCAAGCGTTCACCGCGCATCGACTGACGGATGAAGAACGTCAGCTCGCTGAAATGTTCGAAACTCGTCAGGGAGAATTTGTTGCTACAGGGCTCGAGCCGGCACTGGAGCATTATGCGGCTGGCGATTTTGCGGCTGGTAATCGTGTATACCAGCAGCTTACGCTCCCTCTCTTCCAGGCGGCCAACGATGTGGCTCATGAATTGATCGACTTGCAGGCGACAGTTGCTCAGGATGAATTTTCCAGCGCCCTGGATTATTACGTGCTTGAACGAAATCTCATCATTGGCGCCTTTCTTCTCGCTTTGCTGATTTCGGTTAGCATGAGCTGGTGGTTGATTCGCGCCATTGGTCAGCCGCTCCGGCGCATGATGGAGCATTTCTCGCTCATGGCTAAGGGGGATCTCAGCCAGCCTATCGTGACCGGAGCGAAGGACGAGGTGGGGCTTGCCTTGAGAGCACTGGCTGACATGCAGGAACAGCAGCGCGAGCTGATCGTCTCGATCCAACAGTCGGCAGGAAACATTGCCACGGGCTCAGGGCAGATAGCCTCGGGAAATACCGATCTTTCTCAGCGAACCGAGGAGCAGGCTTCCAGTCTGCAGGAAACGGCCGCCAGCATGGAGCAGGTCGCCGCTACGGTGAAGCAGAATACCGAGCATGCGGCACAGGCGAACCAGCTGACACGTGAGGTGAGCCAGAGTGCAGAAACCGGAGGTGAAAAGGCCGATTTGGTGGCGGGAAAGATGCGCGAGCTCAACGAGAGTTCGGAGAAGATCAGTGGCATCATCGAAGTCATTGATGGCATTGCTTTCCAAACCAATATCCTCGCCCTCAACGCCTCGGTAGAAGCGGCTCGTGCCGGTGAGCAGGGCCGTGGCTTTGCCGTCGTTGCGCAGGAAGTTCGCAATCTGGCTCAGCGCTGTGCCGATGCGGCGCAGGAAATTCAGTCTCGGGTGGATCAGAATGCTGGGATCGTCAAGGAAGGAAGCCTGCTGGTCGATGAGGCAGGTACGGCGATGGATGAGATCGTTGCAGGTGTAAAGCGAGTGTCTGAATTGATGGATGCAGTGGCACGTGGTTCTCAGGAGCAGAATGCTGCTGTCGAGCAGGTCAGCGTTGCGGTGAACCAGATGGACCAGGTGACCCAGGACAATGCAGCTCTGGTTGAGCAGACGGCCAATGCCTCGGCGTCATTGGAGCAGCAGGCAAGAGAGCTGAGCGAAGCGGTGGCGTCCTTTAAAATCCATCGGCAGGAGCCGAGTCAGGCTGCTATCTCAGGCCGGATTGTGTCCAAGAGTGTTGCTACCTTGACTGCCCCATCCGCCGAGAGGCATGCTCCCCGGCCGAGTCAGGCCAAGCGTGAGCCGGAAGCGGAATGGGATAGCTTCTGACACGCTTGTCGCCTGCTCTCAAGAGGGGAGCCCGCTTGCGCCGTTCAATGCTCTGTCACCGCCAGAGTCTGCCAAGCGAACAGCCGTGACCGGTCTTTACTGAGCGACGGGCAGAGCAAGTGACTGGCCAGGGCGGGCATCAGCCCGCCCTGGCTGCTGTCGGAGCGCCTCAGAAGGTTTCCCACTCCTCCTCGGCCTGACGTGCCTGTCGCGGCTTGGGGTCCGCGGCAGGGCGAGGCAGTGCGGCACGCGGCTTGGCCGCTGTGGCAGGCCGCTGTGCCGTAGCCTGAGCATGCCCATCCTCGCCGAGCACGAAGGTGCCGATCAGTTCGCTGAGGTGCTGAGTGTGGCGGCGCATCTCGTTGGCGGTGGTGCTGGTGTGCTGCACCATGGCGGCATTCTGCTGGGTCATGGTATCCATCTCGGCCACGGCAGTGTTGATCTGGCCGATACCCGCGTTCTGCTCCCGGGCTCCGGCGCTGATCTCGGCGATGACGTCATTGACCCTTGCCACGCTGGTCACGATCTCGCGCATGGTCTCGCCGGCGCGCTGAACGATAGCGCTGCCGTCGCGGGCGTGGGTCACGGAAGCGTCGATCAAGGCGCGTATTTCCCGGGCCGCTTCGCCCGACCGGCTGGCCAGCGAACGGACTTCCTGGGCCACCACGGCAAAGCCGCGACCGTGCTCGCCGGCCCGTGCCGCCTCGACCGAGGCGTTGAGCGCCAGGATATTGGTCTGGAAGGCGATTCCGTCGATCAGGCCGATGATCTCGGCAATGCGCTTTGAGGAGGTGTCGATGTCGCTCATGGTGCGCTCGACCTGCTGCATCGCAGCCTCTCCTTCGCGGGCGACCTGGGAGGTGGCGATGACCAGCTGATTGGCCTGTTCGGCCGATTCGGCGCTGTGGTTCACCGTGGCGGTGATCTCCTCCATGGAGGCGGAGGTCTCCTGCAGGTTGGCGGCGGCCTGCTCGGTACGGGTGGCCAGCTCGTCGCTGCCCTGGGCAATCTCCTCGGCGGCCTGGTGCACGCTGGTGGTGCTACGCCGCACGTCGCGCAGGGTCTCCTGCATGCGTGCAACGAAGGCGTTGAACTGGGCGGCCAGCTCGCCGATCTCGTCGCGGCTCTCGATTTTCAGACGACGCGTCAGATCGCCCTGGCCCTTGGCGATGTCGCGCATGGCCTCGGCGGTGCGGCGGATGGGCTGCACGGTGCGACGTACGAGCCACACCGAGACCGCTGCTACGGCGATGAAGATCGCAAGCCCGGTGAGGGCGGAAATCAGGATAGAGCGGCGCAACTCCGTAGCTGCAAGCACTTCGGCTTCGGCCATGGAAGCGTCGATGTCGGTGATGTAGACACCGGCGCCCAGCATCCAGTCGAACTCGGGCACGTTAGTGGCGTAAGAGTACTTCGGCTCGATGTCGTTGGTGCCGGGGTACTCCCAAGGGTAGGCATAGAAGCCGCCACCCTGCCGCGCGACGTCGATCAGATCGCGAATGATATAGGCGCCGTCCGGTGCCTGAACGCCGAGCATGTTGGTGCCTTCGCGGTGGGGCATGGGGGCGGTGGCGACATTGAGCCCGTCGTACTGGTAGGCGAAGACGTAGTTGTTACCTTCGAACTGGATGGCGCGCACGATTGCTGCGGCACGCTCGCGCTTCTCGCCATCGCTCAGGCTGGCATCCTGCAGGATGGGCCGTATGGCCGTGCGGGCGCTCTCGACGACGTCGCGAACGCCGGCTTGGCGAGTCTCGATCAGTAGCTGCCGCTGGCGGTCGAGGGTGTCCTGGCTGCTCTGGATGCGGCTATAGGCATCCAGGGCCACCAGACCGACGGTCGTCAAGAACAGAGGGAGAAGTACCAACAACAGGATACGGGCCTGCAGGCCCAGCGCAGAGGAGGCTTTTATGGCCGATTCTTTCATGTTTATTGATCTCGGGACTAAGTAAGGCTTGTACGGGAGGCAAGCGCTTACTTACATCGGCCGAAAGCCATGAAACTTGACGGTAAAATGCCCTTAACCTTGGTCGCGTAGCCGGGTCAACCCCTCCTGGGCGGTAGAGGCCACCAACCGGCCGCTGCGGTCATAGATGCTGCCGCGGGCAAACCCTCGGGCACCGCCGGCCCAGGGGCTGTCCATGTCGTAGAGCAGCCAGTCGTTGACCTGCACGTCGTGGTGGAACCACAGCGCGTGGTCGAGGCTGGCGATCTGCAGTTTGGGGTCGCGGAAGGTGATACCGTGCGGCACCAGCGCCGTGGTCAGCAGGTTGAAGTCGGAGCTGTAGGCCAGCAGATAGCGGTGCAGGGCCGGGTCGTCGGGCAGCTCGCCGGTGAGCCGGAACCACAGCCGCTTGCGTGAGGGCTGTCCCGGCTCGGCCTCGTCGCCCAGGTGCAGGAACTCGATGGGGTGGCCGGGAAAGCGCTCCAGCCGGGCGCTGGGAGCCAGGGCCTCGGGCGTTGCCAGTTGGGACATCGCCATCTGGTGGGCGATGCTCTCTTCGCGGCCGTGGAAGGAGGCGCTGCAGAAGAAGATCGGGCGCCCCTTCTGAATGGCGGTGACACGCCGGGTGGTGAAGCTGGCGCCATCGCGTACGCTGTCGACCTGATAGACTACCGGGCGGTGAGGGTCGCCGGGACGCAGGAAGTAGCCATGCAGCGAATGCGCCTGGCGCGAGGCATCCACCGTGCGGGTGGCCGCCGAAAGCGCCTGGCCGAGTACTTGGCCGCCGAACAGCTGTGGCAGGCCCAGGTCCTGGCTGTGGCCGCGGAACAGGTTCTCCTCGATTTCTTCCAGGCCGAGCAGGGCGACGAGCTGGTTCAGGGCGTCGGACATGTGGCTTCCTCAGGGCGTATCATACGGTTGTTTCAGGCATCAGCATAACGGAGTCCGCGCCGATGCGCAGTGACGAATTCTACATGCATCGGGCGCTGGACCAGGCCCGTGAAGGGTTGGCGGCCGGCGAGGTGCCGGTGGGGGCGGTCGTGGTGAGTCCGGCCGGAGAGATCGTGGGAGCGGGATTCAATGCGCCCATTTCTGGCCACGATCCCAGCGCTCATGCCGAGATTCGCGCCCTGCGCGATGCCGCCCGGCGGCTGGGCAATTACCGCCTGGAGGGCTGCACGCTCTACGTCACCCTGGAGCCCTGCCTGATGTGCACCGGGGCGATCATCCATGCGCGCATCGCCCGCTTGGTCTATGGGGCGGCAGAGCCGCGCACCGGCATGGTGGAGTCCAAGGCCAACCTGTTTGCCCAGCCCTGGCACAACCATCGGGTCATGGTGGAGGGCGGCGTGCTGGCCGCGCGTGCCGCCAAGCTGCTCAAGGCCTTCTTCGAGGCCCGTCGGGAGCGTGACGAAGCGGCATCAGGCCCGCTCGGCGATCACTAGTGGCGGAGCCGCCTTGACCCGGTTGCGGCCCTCGGCCTTGGCGCGATAGAGGGCATCGTCGGCGGCCTGCATGATGACGGCAACGTCCAGCGGGCCGTCGACCAGCGTGACCACGCCGATGCTGGCAGTCAGGCGCTGACCGTCATGATGCAGCAGCTCGGCATCCAGTAGTTGGCGGCGCAGCGTATCGGCGATTTCCAGCGCTCGCACGGCATCGACCCGTGGCAGGCAGGCGACGAACTCCTCGCCGCCGTAGCGGGCGAACAGGCCGCCAGTCGACTCGATCAGCTCGCGCCCGATCTGGCCCAGGTGAACCAGGTAGCGGTCTCCCACCAGATGGCCCTGGTGATCGTTGATGCGCTTGAAATGATCCACATCGCAGATCAACACGCTCAGCGGACGCTGCACGGCGTTGGCCTCGAGCGCCTCCATGAACAGGCGTCGGTTGGGCAGCCGCGTCAGTTCGTCATGCCGGGCCAGCCATTCGACCTCTTCCTGAAGCTGGCTGCGCATGCGGATTTCGCGGCGCAGCACCCGGTTGGTGTCGCGTACCCGCCGATGCTGGCGTGCCAGGCGGGTATAGCCGTGCAGCACCAGGTAGAGCAGGTAGGCCAGGGTAAGTCCGGTGATCAGCGTGACCACCGGGTGACGCGGCAGGCGCTGCAGCAGTCGGGCGTGGCTGGGTTGGACGCTGAGCAGCAGCGGAGTGCCTGCCACGTCGAGCTGTGCCTGGTGCTGCCACGGCGCGAGTCGTGTGTCAGGCGCCCGGCTGGCCAAGACCTGCCCCCCCTGGCTGAGGACCAGGCCGAAGTGCTGGCTGTCGACCTCGCTGAACAGTGTCTCGGCCAGCATCGGCAGGCCGATGACCATCGCCACGGCGCCGAGGGTGCGCCGTTCGTCGAGAGGGATCGGCAGGTAATGAATGATGCCGGGCACCCCCTGCAACAGCATGATCACGTCGGTGCGGCCGATGCGCTGTTCGAACAGTGCGCGACTGACGGCCTCGCGCCCGGCAGGCTGAGCATCGAAGAGGCGTGCGCCCAGCACTTGAAGGTTGATCTCGCTGGGTGGATAGACGCGGGTGAGGCGGCTTTCGGGGTCGACGAAGGCGATGTTGAGCAGGTAGCGAAAATCGCGATGATACAGCGTTGCCTGGCGCGACCATTCTTCCTGGCTGGGGGGCGCATCGAAAAGCGTCCAGACGTTGGCGAAGCGTTCCACCGCCGTCAGGTGATCCTGCACTTCCCGCGTGAAGCGCTGCCCGAGCTGCCTGGCTTCCGCCGCGACGGTGCCGTGCAGCTCCCGCTCGGTCACGTTTTTCTGGTGGTACCACAGCAGCAGCACGGCCAGCACGAGCGTCAGTGAGGGTACCAACGCCCGCCTGAGTGGCGCGGCATGGAGTCGCCAGCCCGGCAGTGCGGCCACGCTCAGGCCGGTCAGCAGCAGCGCCAGGGACAGCGTGCTCCAGAGGCCGGCCGCAGTTCGCAGCAACGGCGCACCCGATCCGGCAGCGTCGAGCAGCCCCTGCGCGCTCAGCAGCACGGCCATGATCAGCAGCAGCGGGCCGCCAAGCGTGGATTGAGAGTGGGTGGCGATGAGTACGGCCACGAGAATCAGGCTCAAGGTCGTCAGCAGTGCCGGACGCCATGCTTCCAGGGTCATGCCCTTGGCCAGGCCGTGGCTCATGGCGTCCCAGCTCTCCAGCGTCACCCAGTATTCCGGCAGGGCATAGCTGGCCAGGGCCAGCAGCAGCGGCAGCATCACGACACTTACCACCCCCTTGGCCAGCGACCGCCCACCCAGCAGCATCATCAACTGGGCCAGGATGAGCAGTCCGGCAAGGCCCAGCGTGACGCGCTCGTGCAAGGGGGGCTGGTCGCCGCCCACGCCGACGAGCCCCAGGGTGAGGGGAACGAAAGCCAGGCTGGTCAAGAGGGCGGCGTGGCGGGACATGAGCACCCTCTACTGGTGGAGGGGAGAGATGATATCGAACAACGGGAACTCCTCCTCCTCGCCATTTGACGCTTCGTTTAACTGCAGATACTGCTGCTGGCTACGGTCGACGTACGACAGAATCTCGTAGTAGCGCCGGATGTTGCGCACGTAGATTACCGGCTCGCCGCCCCGCGCATAGCCATGGCGGGTCCTGCTGTGCCATTCGCGCTTCTGCAGCAGCGGCAGCGCCTCGCGTACGTCTTCCCAGAGATTCGGGTCGCCACCCAGTTCTTCGGCGATACGGCGGGCATCGTACAGATGGCCGAGCCCGACGTTGTAGGCGGCCATGGCCATGTAGAGGCGGTCGTCGCCTTGTATCGACTCGGGCAGCCGATCCTTTAATTGACGCAGATAGCGTGCCCCGCCGTCGACGCTCTGCGCCGGGTCGAGGCGGTCGCTCACGCCCATCTCGCCGGCGGTGGGCAGGGTTAGCATCATAAGCCCCCGGACACCGGTAGGCGAGGTGGCCTCAGGGTCCCAGTGCGACTCCTGATAGCCCAGCGCCGCCAGCAGCTTCCAGTCGAAGCCGGTGTTGCGCGCCGCTTCGCGAAACAGGTCGGCATAGGTGGGCAGGCGCTCGTTGAGGTGTGCGATGAAGACCCGCGCGCCGACGTACTCGAGATAGTCGTCATGGCCGAAGTGGCGGGCCACCAGCTCGTCGAGCACGCCTGCCTGTTGCAAGCCGTAGAGGAAGCGGTTGGCCGCCTGTTGCAGCCCCAGGCCGCCGTTGGCGGGAAAGGCCCAGGCCATGGAGAGGGGGTTGCCCAACGGGAAGCCACGCTCGACGCCGGGGAAGAAGATCCGGTTGATGCGGAACTGATGCTCGAAGACCACGGCGGCGTCCAGGTAGCCGCTTTCCACCTGGCTCAGCAGCTCGGCGACTTCCACCTCCGAGGATTCGCGCCATCCCAGCTCCGGATGTTCCCCCTGCAGCTCGCGCAGCACGCGATCGGTGCCCGAGCCGCGGATGGTACCGATGGTCAGGCCGGAGAGGGCTTCCGGGTCGTTGACCGGGGGCAGGCCGCGCCGATAGACCAGCAACGGTTGCAGGTCGAGGATTGGACGACTATAGATAAGGTCGGGCTGGGTCAGATCCAGCGGCAGGGCCGCCGCCGCCAGATCGCCCTCCTGACGCACCGCGTCCAGCGCGCTCTGGATGTGGTGCCGGGCGTCCAGCGTCAGGCTGACGCCGAGATACTCGGCGAAACGGCGCATCAGCTCGTACTCGAACCCGGTCGGGCCGTGACGCCCCTCATAATAGGTGGTTGGCGTATTGCGCGTATGGATGCTGATGAAGTCGCGCTCGCGCACCTCTTCCAGCAGGCCGCTGACAGGCTTGAAATGGCGGTAGGGGGTCAGGCACAGGATGACTCCCAGCAGCAGCACGGCGGCCAGGCGCAGACGGCTCAGCAATGTAGGATTCGCGAACTCGGGCATTCAGCTGACGATCGGCGATGAGAGCTTCACGATAACGGCCCGAGACACGGCTGTCATCCGCTGCATTTCGTCTGCCCGTCGCTTTCCAGTATCATAGCGCCTTTCTTCGCCGCCGCGCGGCCCTTCCTCCGCTTGCTTCAGAGGCTTCAAGACATGCTCGAACTTCGAGGCGCGCCTGCCCTTTCCGCTTTCCGTCACGACAAGCTGCTGGCTGCCCTGCGCGCACGGGTTCCCGAGGTCGAGTCACTGCACGCTTCCTACGTGCACTTCGTGGATCACGACGGTGAGCTATCCGACGATGAACGGAGTCTGCTCGGCCAGTTGCTCGACTATGGCGCCAAAGATGGCGCCCAGGGCGAGGCCGACGGCCAGCTGTTCCTGGTGGTGCCGCGTATCGGTACCCAGTCGCCGTGGTCGTCCAAGGCCACCGATATCGCCCGCAACTGCGGCCTGGCGCGGGTGCGCCGCCTCGAGCGGGGCGTCGCCTATCGCGTGGCGCTCAAGGCGCCGATGTCGGAAGCGGCCTTCATGGCGATTCGCGAGACCCTGCACGATCGCATGACCGAGAGCGTGCTGGTCGATGCCTCCGATGCCGCTCAGCTGTTCGCCCATCACGAGCCGGCCCCGCTGGGGCGGGTGGACATTCTCGAGGGCGGCCGTGCGGCGCTGGAGCAGGCCAACGTCGCGCTGGGCCTGGCCCTGGCCGAGGACGAGATCGACTATCTCGTCGAGGCGTTCCGCGAGCTTGCGCGCAACCCCACCGACGTCGAACTGATGATGTTCGCCCAGGCCAACTCCGAGCACTGCCGACACAAGATCTTCAACGCCGACTGGGTGATCGACGGCGAGGCGCAGAGCCATTCGCTGTTCAAGATGATCAAGAACACCTACCAGGCCTCGCCCGGCGACATTCTCTCCGCCTACAGCGACAACGCCGCGGTGATCAAGGGCAGCGAGGCGGGGCGCTTCTTCGCCGCACCGCTGACCGGCAAGGCCGCCGAGCGGGCCGTCTACGCTGCGCATCGCGAGCCGATCCATATCCTGATGAAGGTGGAAACCCACAACCATCCCACCGCCATCGCGCCCTATCCGGGCGCGGCCACCGGTGCCGGCGGCGAGATCCGCGACGAGGGGGCCACGGGCATCGGCTCCAAGCCCAAGGCGGGTCTGACCGGCTTCACCGTCTCCAACCTGCGTATTCCCGAGTTCGTCCAGCCCTGGGAAGCCTTCGACTACGGCAAGCCCGAGCGCATGCAGTCGGCGCTGGCCATCATGCTCGAAGGACCCATCGGCGGGGCCTCGTTCAACAACGAGTTCGGCCGCCCCAACCTGACCGGCTACTTCCGTACCTACGAACAGGACATCCTGGGTGCCGGTGGCATCGAGCGGCGCGGCTATCACAAGCCGATCATGATCGCCGGCGGCTACGGCAACATTCGCGAGGGCCACGTCCAGAAAGGCGAGATTCCGGTCGGCGGCAAGCTGATCGTGCTGGGCGGCCCGGCCATGCTGATCGGTCTGGGCGGCGGTGCCGCCTCGTCGATGGCCTCCGGCGCCTCCAGCGCCGACCTCGACTTCGCCTCGGTGCAACGCGACAACGCCGAGATCGAACGCCGTGCCCAGGAAGTGATCGATCGCTGCTGGGCGCTGGGCGAGGCCAATCCCATTCGCTTCATTCACGACGTCGGCGCCGGTGGGCTCTCCAACGCCCTGCCGGAGCTGGTCAAGGACGGCGGCCGTGGCGGCCTGTTCGATCTGCGTGCGGTGCCCAACGCCGAGCCGGGCATGAGCCCGCTGGAGATCTGGTGCAACGAGGCCCAGGAGCGCTACGTGCTGGCGGTGGCACCCGAGGATCTCGACACCTTCGATGCGCTGTGCAGGCGCGAACGCTGCCCCTACGCCGTGGTCGGCGAGGCCACCGAGGCCCACCACCTCGAGGTGCGCGACGGCCACTTCGAGGCCCAGTCCATGGCCAGCAAGCCGGTCGATCTGCCGATGAGCGTGCTGTTCGGCAAGCCGCCCAAGATGCAGCGCGAGTTCCGGCGCGAGTCGCTGGAGCTGCCCGGCGTGATGCTCGACAACCTCGATCTGCGCGAGGCCATGGATCGCGTGCTGCGGCTGCCCACGGTAGCCTCCAAGAGCTTCTTGATCACCATCGGAGATCGCTCCATCACCGGCATGGTGGCCCGCGACCAGATGGTCGGCCCGTGGCAGGTGCCGGTGGCCGACGTCGCCGTGACCACGGCGAGCTTCGACACCCACGCCGGCGAGGCGATGGCCATGGGCGAGCGTCCACCGGTGGCGCTGATCGACCCCGCGGCCAGCGCCCGTCTGGCGGTGGCGGAGACCATCACCAACCTGGCGGCTGCGCCGATCGCCAAGCTGTCCGACATCAAGCTCTCCGCCAACTGGATGAGCGCCGCCGACCATGTCGGCGAGAACCAGGCGCTGTTCGATGCCGTGCATGCGGTGGGCATGGAGCTGTGCCCGCAGCTCGGCATCGCCATTCCGGTGGGCAAGGACTCCATGTCCATGCGCACCGCCTGGCAGGCCGAGAACGACAAGGGCGAAAGTGAAGAGAAGAGCGTCACCGCGCCGCTGTCGCTGGTGGTCACCGGCTTCGCCCCGGTCACCGATGCGCTGAAGACCCTGACCCCGCAGATCAACCTGGAGCAGGACGAGTCCGATCTGATCCTGATCGATCTGGGGGGTGGCAAGAACCGTCTGGGCGGCTCGGCGCTGGCGCAGGTCTACGGTCAGCTCGGCAACGAGTGCCCCGATCTCGACGATCCCGAGGATCTCAAGGCATTCTTCGCCGTGATCCAGGGGCTCAACGCCGACGGCAAGCTGCTGGCCTATCACGACCGCAGCGACGGCGGTCTGCTGGTCACGCTGCTGGAGATGGCCTTTGCCGCCCATGCCGGCCTCGAGATCAAGCTCGACTGGCTGATCGACGAGCCGACCCAGGCGGTGGATGCGCTGTTCGCCGAGGAGCTCGGTGCGGTGATCCAGGTCAACCGTCAGTACACCGAGGAGGTGCTGGCCCAGTTCGCCGCTGCGGGTATCGAGACCTGTGGCGTCATCGCCCGGCCGCGCTACGACGACCAGGTGCGCGTGACCCTGTTCGAGGAGCCGCTGCTCGAGACCACCCGGCTGCTGGCCCAACGCACCTGGGCCGAGACCAGCTATCGCATGCAGGCGCTGCGCGACAACCCCGACTGCGCCAAGAGCGAGTTCGACGGCCTGCTCGACGGTCGCGACCCGGGCCTCTCCGCGAGCCCCACCTTCGACGTCAACGAGGACATCGCGGCGCCGTTCGTCAACACTACACGCCCGGCGGTGGCCATCCTGCGCGAGCAGGGGGTCAATGGACACCTGGAGATGGCCTGGGCTTTCCACCACGCCGGCTTCGAGGCGGTGGACGTGCACATGAGCGACATTCTCGCCGGGCGTGTCGATCTTGCCTCGTTCAAGGGACTCGTGGCCTGCGGCGGCTTCTCCTATGGCGACGTATTGGGCGCCGGCGGTGGCTGGGCCAAATCGGTGCTGTTCAACCCGCGGGCGCGGGAGCAGTTCGCGGCGTTCTTCGAGCGCGACGACAGCTTCGGCCTCGGCGTGTGCAACGGCTGCCAGATGTTCTCCCAGCTGAAGGAGTTGATTCCCGGCGCCGACAGCTGGCCGCGCTTCGTACGTAATGAGTCCGAGCAGTTCGAGGCCCGGGTGGCGCTGGTGCAGGTGGAGCAGAGCCCGTCGATCCTGCTTGCCGGTATGGAAGGCTCGCGGCTGCCGATCGCCGTGGCGCACGGTGAAGGGCGCGCCGAGTTCCGCGATACCGCTCACCTGCGCAGCATGCAGGGCAGCGCTCAGGTCGCCCTGCGCTACGTCGACAACTACGGCCAGGTCACCACCCACTATCCGTCCAACCCCAACGGCTCGCCTTCCGGCATTACCGGGCTGACCACGCCGAATGGCCGGGTGACCATCATGATGCCGCACCCCGAGCGGGTGGTGCGGGCGGTCACCAACTCCTGGCGGCCCGCGGAGTGGACCCACGACGGCGCCTGGATGCGGCTGTTCCGCAATGCCCGGGCTTGGCTGGGCTGATCAGGCCCGTCATTCGCAAATGAAAGAGGCGGCCACTGGCCGCCTCTTCGCTTCATGCTGTTCTGGCTGATCCCTGCCTTGGTCTCGCTGACTCCGAGGGGCGGGATTGATGCCCTCAGGCGCGCTGTTCCATCTGCCTCGGTTCGCTGCGTGAAGCGACGAAACCCTCCAGCACCACATGCTCTGCCTGCTTCTGCTTGATGATTGCCGTCTGCGCCGGGTACAGCGCCGTCACGGTGCTGGCTTCGCGCAGATGCCTGTGGAAATGCAGAGAGTGCTCGGCATCGATGACCGCCTGGGCCAGGGTCTCGTGTGCCTGTAGCGGTGTATCGATGAACAAGGGCGGCGACATGACCTGTGCGGCCTGTTTGATGGCGTCGTCCGGCAGGCCCAGTTGGCGCGAAAGCCGGCGCAACTCCTCAACGCGCATTTCGCACTGGATGCCGAGTGAGGCCATCAGGCGGCTGACGGAGGTGTCGAAGGGTAGAAAGCTGAAAGCAAGCCTACGGTATCGGTTCACCTCGGCGCGTTCGTGGGTTTCGGCGAGTGTCAACAGCTCATCCAGCGCCAGGGCCCGCCTGGCGATCGTTATTGGTCTTTCTGGCATGGCAGTGTCCTCTTGTCGGAGGCTGAGCATCGGCTGCATCCCTGCTGATCCGCAGCGCTGGAATGATGCTCGAAGTGTGCCCCCAGTTTGCATGACCTTCATCAATCTTCGCGACGTTTAGGTCTGAAGAACCAGTGATTCCATCCACCGGTGTGACGCGAACCACCCGCTTCCCATCGCCCTCGGGTGGTCTCGTCCGACACGGCACTGAGTTTTCACTATAGTCGAACTGCGGAAGAATCCATGAAGAAAAATGCAACGAAGGTTTGACAACTGTAGTCGTCGCGCCAGACTGCCGGGATCAACGGCAAGAGGCTGCGAGACATGACCAGGGAAGTCTTTCATGAACGGGTGACGCTGGCATTTCAGGATCATGTCGCCGAGGTGACGTTGGCGCGACCCCGTGAGCACAACGGCCTCGATTGGGCGATGATCGACGCTCTGTTGGCGACGCAGCGGCGCCTGGCCGAGCTCGAGGGGCTGCGCGCCGTGGTACTGCAGGGAGAGGGCGAGAGCTTCTGCGCCGGGCTCGACATGGCGGCGATCATGTCTCGTCCCGAGCGGCTGCCCTCGCTGCTGGCGCCCGATGAGCAGGGCATCAATCCGGTACAGCGCCTGGCGCTGGGCTGGCGCGATGCCGGCGTGCCGGTGATTGCCGCGCTGCACGGGCACGTCTACGGCGGCGGGCTGCAGATCGCCTTGGGTGCCGACGTTCGCGTGGTGCATCCCGAGGCTCGGCTGGCACTGCTGGAGATCGTCTGGGGCATCATTCCCGACATGGGCATCAGCGTGACCGGTGAGAGCATTCGCAGCGACGTGCTGCGCGAGCTGGCCTGGACCGGGCGCAAGGTGGCAGGACACGAAGCGGTGTCGCTCGGTTTGGCCACGCGTTTGGCCGACGACCCCCGGCGTACCGCGCGAGACATCGCCACCGCGGTGGCAGCGCGCTCGCCCAAGGCAGTGGCTGCAGCGCGTGAACTCTTCACCCGCGCCCCCGCCATGTCAGAGCGCGAGCGCCTGGCGCTGGAAGCCAGCCTGCAGCGCGGCCTGCTCGGCGGCGAGGAGCAACTGGAAGCGGTGGCGGCCAGGATGGCCGGCCGCGAGCCGCGCTTCACCTGACCTCGAGCACGTGAGAACCGTCGCCCCACCCGACACTGCGGCCCCTTCGCTGCGCCCCTACCAGCAGGAGGCGGTGCGCCGCGTGGTAGTGCACTTCCGCGCCAGCGACGAGCCGGCGGTGGTGGTGCTGCCTACCGGCAGCGGCAAGTCGCTGGTCATCGCCGAGCTGGCGCGACTCGCCCGCGGGCGGGTGCTGGTGTTGGCCCACGTGCGCGAGCTTGTGGAGCAAAACCACGCCAAATACCTGGCCTACGGTCTCGAGGCGGATATCTTCAGTGCCGGTCTGGGGCGCAAGGAGAGCGCCCGCCAAGTGGTGTTCGGTTCGGTACAGTCGGTGGTGCGCCACCTTTCGCGCTTCGACGCATCTGCTCCGGAGCAGGGTCGTTTCACCTTGCTGGTGATCGATGAGTGCCACCGCGTCGCGCCGGACAAGGACGCCAGCTATCGCCGCGTGATCGAAGCGCTCAGGCAGGCCAATCCGCAGCTCAAGGTGCTGGGCCTGACCGCCACGCCCTATCGCCTGGGCCAGGGTTTCATCTATCACCGCCACCATCACGGCATGGTGCGCGGTGACGACGACTGCTTTTTTCGCGACTGCGTGTTCGAGCAGCCGCTGCGGCTGATGGTCAAGCAGGGCTATCTGGCCGAACCCAGGCGCGTGGACGCCGCCGTGGAGCGCTACGATTTTTCCGCGTTGGTGCCGGGGGCGGGCGGATTGTTCCGGGAGGAGGAGCTCAACCGGGTGGCGGCGGGCAACCGCGCCACGCCGGGTATCGTCGCGGAGATCGTCGAGCGCGCCGCTAGCCGCCAGGGTGTGATGCTGTTCGCCGCCACCGTGGCCCACGCCGAGGAGGTGCTAGGCTACCTGCCGGCCGCCGAGGCGGCGCTGATCACCGGCGAGACGCCGTCGCGCGAGCGTGAGCGCATCATCGCCGCCTTCAAGGCGCGCGAGCTCAAGTATCTGGTCAACGTGGCGGTACTCACCACCGGCTTCGACGCACCTCATGTCGACCTGATCGCCATTCTGCGGCCCACCGAGTCGGTGAGCCTCTATCAGCAGATCGTCGGTCGCGGCCTGCGCCTTGCCTCGGGCAAGCGCGACTGCCTGATCCTCGACTACGCCGGTAACCCCTGGGATCTCTACGCGCCGGAAGTGGGCAGCCCGCGCCCGGCCTCGGACACCGAGCCGGTGCAGGTCGAGTGCCCCGCCTGCGGTCACGCCAACCTGTTCTGGGGCCGCAAGGAGGGCGAGATCGTCATCGAGCACTTCGGCCGCCGCTGTCAGGGGCTTGTCGAACGCGCCCGAAGCCGCGCTCAAAGCGAAAAAACAGCAACGACAGCGGGTGGCGCTGATAGAAGGCATGGCGCGGCTTCGGGCGCCTGTAAACCGGAGCAGTGTTCGTTTCGTTACCGCTTCAAGGTGTGCGGCGAGTGCGGCGCCGAGAACGACATCGCCGCGCGGCGCTGTCACGGCTGTCAGACCCTGCTGGTCGATGCCGACGACAAGCTCAAGGAGGCGCTGCGCCTCAGGGACGCCCGGGTGCTGCGGGTAGCCGGCATGCAGCTCGAAGCTACCGTCAACGGCCGCGGGCTGCCGCGGCTCAAGGTCACCTACCACGACGAGGATGGGACGAGTCTGAGTGAGTGGTTCGCCCTGGAAACTCCGGCACAGCGTGCCGCCTTCGCGGCAGTGTTCCTGCGCGATCATCTGCGCGCGCCGGGGGTGCGCTGGCAGCCGACCAGCGCCGAGGAGGTCATCGCCGGGCGCCGTCGCCTGCGCCATCCCGACTTCGTGGTGGGGCGCAAGGTGGGGCGCCACTGGCAGGTGCGCGAAAAGCTGTTCGACTATACCGGGCGCTATCGCAAGGCCGAGGCGGTGGAGTGAGGCCGACACTCACGCCGCGAACGGCATGATCAGGTCGAGCTTTCCGCCGGCCGGGCATCGTCCTCCAGCTCAGGGGCGCTGAGGGGCTCATCGGCGACGCTTTCCGCTGCACTGCCGTCGCTGACCTCGAGCGATGGGGTGGAGCGGGGCCGTCGGTTGGTGGCGGGCTCGCCGAACGCGCTCTTGAGCAGTTCGTGCTCGGGATCCATGTCGATGCTGCCCTGGAAGGTGCTGCCGTCCTCGAGCATCAGGCATGGCGCGACGATCATTCCCCGAACGCTGGCACCCTTGTGAATGGTGGCGCGATGCGACGCCACGAGGTTGCCCTCGATTTCGCCAGAAACGTGCAGGGTGTGGGCGTAAACGTCACCGTTGACGCAGCTGCCGCTCCCCAGAGTGACGGTGTTCTGCTTGCAGATGATGGTTCCCTGTACGTATCCCGCCACGGTCAGATCTTCATCGGCATCGATGTCGCCCTGCACGCGGGTGTGGCTGCCGATGATCGACACGCTGGGCCGTGTCGCCGAGGTCTCCTGCCGAGGCGGCAGGGAATGGCCGCTGGCGGAGGCGACGACGTCCGTTGCCACGGCTTCCGGTTGACGAGCCTTTGTCTTGTGGAACACACAAACCTCCTGGAGATGAGAGTCTCGATACCCGGCGTCTTGAATCACGTTGCCCCCTGGGCTCGGTATTTCCCCTATACTCGACCGATTCTCGTGCGTCGTCGTACCGAACCCTTACCACTGGGCATGTGGGAGATCGAACATGGGTCGAACGAGCCTACCTCGCTTTCGGTGACGGCAAAGCGTAGAGCTGGGCGGGATCCAAGGGGTATTTTTCGGCACCGCCCCCGGGAGCGAGGATCTATAAGAACACTCCAAGACATGGAGAAGGGCATGGGCATTCAGACATGGTTCATCTTTCTCGGCGTGGCCGCCATGACGCTGATCGTCTGGGATGGCAGGCGACGCAAGGGCCAGCGCCGTGCAACGGAGGTCGGCTTGTCGACGGGGCTCGCAGCGCCCCTGCCGGCTGCTCAGGCAAGCCTGCAGGCGGTAGCGTCGATGAGCGAACCGGCAGGTGGGACGGCCAATGCCGAGGTGCAGAAAACGGTCGTGCCGCATGTCGAGGAGGGCAGCCGCATCGGTATGGCAACCCGCGTGCTGGGCAATCTCACCGCGCGCGAACCGGTCGTGATCAAGGGCAGCATAGAGGGCGCCGTCATCGCCCAGGATCATCATGTCATGGTGACGATGAGCGGCAGGGTATCCTCTCACCTGGAGGGCCGCGAGGTAAGTGTCGATGGGCAAGTGGCGGGCGTGGTCAAGGCCGGGGACAAGCTCACCCTGCTGTCGCGGGCTCGCGTCGAGGGGAGCTTGGCGGCCAGGCGCCTCGAGTGCCTCGCCGGTGCCCGCGTCCGGGGGGAGGTTGCGGCTCTGGGGCTGTCCGCTGGGGCACCGTTGGTGGCCTGTGCCCAGGCCGAGCCGGGCTTACCCTGACCCTGCACTCTTGCTAGACTGAGTGATCGACCTTCAGACCAGCCCAGCCGAGAGGCCAGCCCCCGCGTGAGCGAGACGCCCCCCACGGCTGTTGCCGAGCAGCCGGCCGCGAGCGACGCCGAGACCCAGTCGGCGGTGCTGGCGCGGCTGTTCGACGAGCCGATCACCGAGCTTCCCGAGGATCTCTACATCCCGCCGGAGGCGTTGCGCATCTTCCTCGAGGCGTTCGAGGGGCCGCTCGACCTGTTGCTCTACCTGATACGCCGTCAGAATCTGGACATCCTGGCCATCGACGTGGCGGCCATCACGCGCCAGTACATCGAGTACGTGGAGCTGATGAAGGCGATGGAGATCGAGCTGGCCGGGGAGTATCTGCTGATGGCGGCGATGCTGGCCGAGATAAAGTCGCGCACCCTGCTGCCGCGCCCGCCGAGAGAGGGGGGCGACGAGGCGGAGGAGGACCCCCGCGCCGAGCTGATCCGCCGCCTGCAGGAGTACGAGCAGCTCAAGAGCGCCGCCGAGGCGTTGGCCGAGCTGCCGCGAGTGGGGCGCGACTGGTTCCCGGCGCGGGCGGCGCTGCCGCCGCTGCAGGCCAGGGTGATTCATCCCGATGTGGAACTCGACGAGCTGCTCGGTGCGCTGGCCGGCATCCTGCGTCGTGCCGAGCTCAACCAGGCTCATCAGGTGGGGCGCGAAGTGCTCTCGACCCGGGAGCGCATGTTGGCCATCATGGATCGCCTGAGCCACGAACACTACACCCCCTTCGAGGCGCTGTTCACGCTCGAGGAGGGGCGCGCGGGGGTGATCGTCACCTTCATGGCCATCCTCGAGCTGGCCAAGGAGGCGATGATCGAGATCGTGCAGAATGCGCCGCTGTCACCGATCCACGTGCGCGCCCGGGCGCCGCGGGAGTACAGCGAGGAAGCGGCCTTCGACGACGAGGGGGCCGACGTCGAAAGTCCCTTTGCCGAAGTGGCCGAAGAGCCCGAAGAGCCCGGCGCCGAAGTGGAGGAGAGCATGCCCCGGGGAGATGACCGCCCATGACCGCCATGGAGCTGCCCGACAGTCTCGATGAAATTCTCGAGGCGGCGCTGCTGGCAGCGGCCGAGCCGCTGTCATTGGAGCGGCTCGAGAGCCTGTTCGACGACCATGAGCGACCCCAGCGGCGCAGCCTGCGCGAGGCACTGGAGCGGGTCGGGCTGCGTCACGAGCGGGGTGCGCTCGAGCTGATCGAGACCGCCTCTGGCTACCAGTTGCGCATTCGCCCGCGGCTTTCGCCCTGGGTGTCGCGGCTGTGGGACGAGCGCCCGCAGCGATACTCCCGGGCGCTGCTGGAGACGCTGGCGCTGATCGCCTATCGTCAGCCGGTGACCCGCGGCGACATCGAAGAGGTGCGCGGTGTGGCGGTGAGCAGCTCGATCATGCGCACCCTCGCCGAACGCGGCTGGATTCGCGTGGTCGGACAGCGTGACGTACCCGGTCGACCGGCGGTCTACGCCACCACGCGCCAGTTCCTCGACGACTTCGGCCTCAAGACCCTGGACGAGCTGCCGCCCATGCACGAACTCAAGGGCATGGCCGAGCCGCTGTTCGAGGACGAGGCGCCGCCGCCGCCCAGCCCCCTGCTGGAGCAGGCCGGCGAGACGGCGAGCGACGAAGAGGATGAGAACGCTACGCTCGACGACATCGAGGACGATGCCTTCGACGACGAGGCGTTCGACGAAGAACCCATGGACGAGCGTATCGCCGTAGAGGCTACGCTTGCCCCAACGACGGCCGGGACGGCCGACGAAGCACACGCCGGGAAGGCGTCCGACAGGCCGGGACTGAGCTTCGCCGATCTCGAAGCGCGCCTGGCCGAACGTGCCCGCACCAGCGTCGACGATGACGGCGGAGCGGGGGCGGAATCCACCGTAGACGAGAAGTCAGAATGACGAGCAACACGGAAAAACTGCAGAAGGTTTTGGCCCGTGCCGGGCTGGGCTCGCGCCGCGAGATGGAAGCGGCCATCGAGGCAGGGCGGATAAAGGTCAACGGCAAGGTCGCCACCCTGGGCGACCGCATCGAGATGCGCGACCGCGTCAGCTTCGACGACCGCCCGGTGACCCTGCGCGGGGCCGAGGAGACGCCGCGTCGCGTGATCATGTACAACAAGCCGGAAGGTGAGCTGTGCACACGCAAGGATCCTGAAGGCCGCCGCACGGTGTTCGAGCGTCTGCCGCGCCTGAAGGGCGAGCGCTGGATCGCCATCGGCCGCCTCGACATCAACACCAGCGGCCTGCTGCTGTTCACCACCGACGGCGAGCTGGCCAATCGGCTGATGCACCCCAGCACCCAGGTCGAGCGCGAGTACGCCGTGCGGGTCATGGGTGAAGTGCGCAAGGAGCATATCGTCGCCATGGTCGAGGGCGTGATGCTCGAGGACGGACCGGCGCGTTTCACCGACGTGCAGGAGTTCGGCGGCGAGGGCATCAACACCTGGTTCCACGTGGTGATCATGGAGGGGCGCAACCGAGAGGTGCGGCGGCTGTGGGAATCCCAAGGGCTGACGGTGAGCCGGCTCAAGCGGGTGCGCTACGGCAACATCTTCCTCGACAAGCGGGCCAAGGCGGGGGAGTGGGTTGAGCTGTCCCAGGACGAGATCGACGATCTGGCGCTCTCCGCCGGCATGGAGCCGCGCAAGGTGCCCGAGCTCACCCCGGACGAGAAGAACCGCTGGAGCCGCGACAAGAACAAGCGGCGCCCGGTGCAGGCGATGCGCAAGCCCAGGAATTCCAAGGGCCGTTGAACGGCGAACACAGGACGAAAGTCAAAAAAGTCCTTGCCAGTGCAGGGTGCGATCAGTAATATCTGCACCCGTTCGGAAGGGTCGTTAGCTCAGTTGGTAGAGCAGTTGGCTTTTAACCAATTGGTCGTAGGTTCGAATCCTACACGACCCACCATTCCGGACCTGGAAGCTTGTTTGCAAGTGCTGGGTCGTTAGCTCAGTTGGTAGAGCAGTTGGCTTTTAACCAATTGGTCGTAGGTTCGAATCCTACACGACCCACCAGATTCCACGCCCCCGACTCTTCGAGTCGGGGGCGTTTTTGTCATGCCTCGATCCTCGCTGGTGTGATGTAGGCGAAGAGGTGGTGTAGACGAAGAGGTGGTGTAGAATAGAGTGATGGGCTGCGATGGCGAGAGACGCCGACGACAGCCTCAGGCGCATCGCCCGTACGGAGCGTACGGTTCACGGTGCACCCGGTACACGCAGGGGGAGCCCCTGCCAGTCACGGTGGTAGACACGATGACGATCATGACTTCCCGAATCGAGGTGCGTGAACACCTCGCCCGCGCCTACTGTCCGACCCGCATTCCGGCCGAGGACGAGGCCCGCATCGACGAGATCAAGCGTCTGCTCGAGCTGCATAACGCAGTACTCGTCGCTCACTACTATACCGACGATGCGATTCAGCAGCTGGCCGAGGAGACCGGTGGCTGCGTGGCCGACTCGCTGGAGATGGCCCGCTTCGGTGCGCGTCACGACGCCGACACCCTGGTGGTGGCCGGCGTGCGTTTCATGGGCGAGACGGCCAAGATCCTGTCGCCAGAGAAGCGTGTGCTGATGCCCACCCTGGAAGCGACCTGCTCGCTCGACATCGGCTGCCCGGCCGACGAGTTCAGCGCCTTCTGCGACCAGCATCCCGACCGCACCGTGGTGGTCTATGCCAACACCTCGGCGGCGGTCAAGGCGCGCGCCGACTGGGTGGTGACCTCCTCCATCGCGGTGGACGTCATCGAGCACCTGCAAGCGCGCGGCGAGAAGATCCTGTGGGCACCGGACAAGCACCTGGGCGGCTACATCCAGCAGAAGACCGGCGCCGACATGCTGCTGTGGGACGGTGCCTGCATCGTCCACGAGGAGTTCAAGGCCAAGGGCATCGAGGACCTCAAGGCCCTCTATCCCGACGCCGCCGTGCTGGTACATCCCGAGTCGCCGGCTTCGGTGGTGGCGCTGGCCGACGTGGCCGGTTCGACCTCGCAGCTGATCAAGGCGGCCAAGGAGCTGCCGAACGACAAGCTGATCGTGGCCACCGACCGCGGCATCTTCTTCAAGATGCAGCAGATGGTGCCCGAGAAGACCCTGTTCGAGGCGCCCACCGCCGGTAACGGCGCGACCTGCAAGAGCTGCGCCCACTGCCCGTGGATGGCGATGAACGCGCTCGACAACCTGGCCGGCGCCCTGCGCGACGGCAGCGGCGAGATCTTCGTCGACGCCGAGCTGCGCCGGGCAGCGCTCAAGCCGCTGGAGCGCATGCTCAACTTCCAGAAGTAAAAGGGCGCAGCCCGCTTCTTGCCTTACGACCTCGAGGCCCGCGCACCAGCGCGGGCCTTGTCATTATCTAAACTTTTCCATGGTCTCGCGGTACCCCACAAAGGCCTCGCGCCGCTGCTCGATGCGCGCCAGGGCGTTGCCGTCGCCGCTCTGCTCGGCGACCTGGCGCGCCACGTCGAGCTGGCGAATGGCGCGCTGGATGTCGCCGGTGAGCTGCATGTGCTCGGCCCGGGCCAGATGCCCCCAGGCCTCACGGCCGCTACGCCCGGCGGCTTCGGCGAGCAGGGCGAAGACCTGCGGATCCTCGGGGCGCCGCTCGGAGAGGTCGCGCAGGATGCGATAGGCTTCGTTGGGCTCGCGCTGCAGCAGCGCCTCGCCCAGGGTGCGGGTGGCCGGCATGTGACCCGGCATCAGCCGCAGGATGCGTCGGCTGCGCTCGATGGCGTCGTCGTAGCGGCCGGCCTGGAAGGCGACGTCGGCGGCGCTGGCCGGGATGATGGCCAGGTCGGGCAATTCCTGGGCGATGGCATCGAGCTGGCTGAGGGCCGTATCGGTCTGGCCGTTGTGCGCGGCGATCAGCGCATCCAGATAGCGCCGCACAGCTGGCGGGGCGTCGCTCTGGGCCAGACGAGTCGCCGCCTGCTGCGGGTCGCGCTGATTCACCGTCAGCAGTGCCCTGGCGCGCACCAGGTGATAGCTTGGGTCGCCCTCGCGGGGGCGGATGGCTTCGAGCTGCGAGGCGCGGGATTCGGCGTCGCTGATACGCGATTCGGTCAGCGGGTGGGTGAGCAGGAACTCCGGTGGATTGCCACCCTGGAGGCTTACCTGGCGCTGCATGGCGCGGAACATGCGAACCATGGCCTCGGGATCGAAGCCGGCCTGGGCCATGGTCTGCAGGCCGAGTCGGTCGGCCTCCTGCTCGAAGCGCCGCGAGTAGGCCAACTGATCCTGAATGAAGGCGGCCTGGGAGCCCATGGCGGCGGCGATACCGGCATCGCCGCCACCGCTGGCGGCGATCAGCATGCCGGCCAGCATCGCCGCCATGGCCGGCAGTTGGGTCTGCTCGGCGCGCGCCTGACCGCGGGCATAATGGCGCTGCGACAGGTGGCCCAACTCGTGGGCCAGCACCGAGGCGACCGCATCCTCCTCATCGGCGAAGGCGAACAGGCCGGCATTGACGCCGATGACTCCGCCCGGCACGGCAAAGGCATTGAGCGTACGGCTGTCCACCAGGACCACCACCGAGCGGGTATCGGAGAGGCCGCTGTGGGGCAGCAGCCGGCCCAGCAGCGTTTCCACGTACTCCTGGGCGATGGGGTCCTGCCAGATCGGGGCCCGGGCATGGAACTGGCGCAGCCAGGCGCGTCCCAGACGAAACTCCTCGCCGGTCATGGCCTGGCTGGTGCCGGTCAGGCTGGGTAGACCATAGTCGTCCGTGGCGGTGGCCGGGGCGGCCAGGGTCAGGGCCAGCGTCAGGGCGGCAGCGCCAGCGGTCAGGCAGGTTCGGGTCTTGCGCAGCATGTGCCAGTCTCGTTCGAAGCGTCGGTCGGTTTCTCTCCGACATTGATTCGGCCTGCAAAGTGCCTTTAAATCTCAAGGGTTTTACGCTTTCCTGCAAGGCAGCGTGAACCATCGGCATTTTCCCGGGAGACGACATGGCTGTGCAACCAGATGATGTACTCGATGCCTGCGGTCTACCTTGTCCGCTACCCTTGCTCAAGGCGAAGCAGGCGCTGGCCCGGCTGAAGGCCGGCCAGGTGCTCGAGATCATGGCGACCGATGCCGGCTCCTGGCGCGATTTCGAGACCTTTGCCGACAACAGCATTCATGAACTGTTGCAGCGTGAAGAGCGCGGCGAGGTCTACCACTACTGGCTGCGCAAGGGCGAGGAGCTCGCTTCATGACCTTGCGTGAGGTATTCAAGGGCTGGATCGAACACTACTTCTCGGACGAGGAGGCGGTGATCCTGCTGGTCCTGCTGGTGCTCGGCTTCGCCGTGGTGATCCTGTTCGGCCGCATGCTGGCGCCCTTCCTCACGGCGCTGGTGATCGCCTTCCTGCTGCAGGGTGGGGTCAATGCCCTGACCCGGCGAGGCGTGCCCCATCTGCTGGCCGTGACGCTGATCTTCCTGGCCTTCATCGGCGTGCTGCTGGCCCTGGCGTTCATCCTGATGCCGTTGATATGGAATCAGCTCGTGGGGCTGGTGCAGGAGACGCCACGCATCGTGGCCAGCGGGCAGCGCTGGCTCGATGACGTGCAGGAGCGCTATCCCACCCTGGTCACGCCGGACCAGGTGCAGGAGTGGATCGCGGTGGCGGGGCGTGAACTGACCCAGTTCGGTCAGCGTGCCCTGACGCTTTCGCTGGCCTCGCTGGGCAACGTGCTGGCGCTGATCATCTACCTGGTACTGGTGCCGATCCTGGTGTTTTTCCTGCTCAAGGATCGCGAGCAACTGGTCGATTTCACCCTCTCGCTGCTGCCGCAGCAGCGTAACCTGATGACGCGCATCTGGCAGGAGATGGACACCCAGATCGCCAACTACGTACGCGGCAAGTTCGTCGAGATCATCATCGTCGGCACGGTGTCGTTCTTCACCTTCGCCTTCTTCGGCCTGCCCTATTCGGCGCTGCTGGCCGTGCTGGTCGGGTTTTCGGTGCTGGTACCCTATATCGGTGCCGCCGTGGCCACCCTGCCGGTGGCCGCCGTGGCGGGGTTCCATTTCGGCATGAGCGAGCAGTTCCTCTACGTGCTGATCGCCTACGGCGTGATCCAGGCGCTGGACGGCAACGTGCTGGTGCCGATCCTGTTCTCCGAGGCGGTCAACCTGCATCCGGTGTCGATCATCGTGGCCGTGCTGTTCTTCGGTGGCATCTGGGGCTTCTGGGGCATCTTCTTCGCCATTCCGCTGGCGACGCTGCTCAAGGCGCTGGTCTATGCCTGGCCAAGGGGCATTCGCCAATACCACGACTCACAGCAATCGGTGGAGCTGGAGCAATCCACCGAGGAGTAATGGGCAGCCACTGTCCGCCCGGCCACCGGCCGGGCGGAGCAAAACGCCCCGTGCGCTGTCTCACTTGCTGGCGTGGAGCTCCCGGGCGGCTTCCAGCACCTCCTGAGCGTGCCCCTTGACCTTGACGCTGCGCCACTCACGGGCGAGCTTGCCCTCGGCGTCGATCAGGAAGGTGCTGCGTTCGATGCCGAGATACTCCTTGCCGTAGAGCTTTTTCAGCTTGATGACGTCGAACAGCTTGCAGACTTCCTCGTCCTTGTCGGAAATCAGCTCGAAGTTGAAGGCCTGCTTGGTCTTGAAGTTCTCCTGGGCGCGAATGCCGTCGCGGGAGATACCGAGGATGACCGTGTCCACGGCGTCGAAGTCGGCCTTGCGGTCGCGGAAATCGCCACCCTCGGTGGTGCAGCCGGGCGTGCTGGCCTTGGGGTAGAAGAAGATCACGACCTGACGCCCCTTGAACTGGCCGAGGGAGAGGGTGGTGTCGCCGGTGGCGGGGGCGGTGAAGTCGGGGACGGGCTGTCCGATGGCAAGCGTCATGACGCCTCCTGTGGTCGTTGGAAAGCGTTTCATTACACGCAGCTAGGCGTTCGCTGTCAAAGAGCCCGTCGGCGTGCTGTACAGGCCTGTGCGGCCTGAGTACCATTTACCTTTTGCTCGTGGCCATGTCGAAACATGACCCTCGGGTGCGGCAGAGCGCTATTGCGTGCTATTGCGTAGAGGAACGAGAGGATGATCACTGGCAGTATCGTCGCCCTGGCGACGCCGATGAAGGCCAATGGCGATATCGACTGGGAGGCGTTGCGCCGCTTGGTGAACTTCCACCTGGAGAACGGTACCGACGGCATCGTGGCAGCCGGCACCACCGGTGAGCCCACCACCATGTCGTTCGCCGAGCACTTCGACGTGATTCGCGCCGTGGTGGAAGAGGTCGACGGTCGCATTCCGGTAATCGCCGGCACCGGGGCCAACGCCACTTCCGAGGCCGTCGAGCTGGCTCGCTATGCCAGCGAAGTGGGTGCCGATTACTGCCTCTCGGTGTGCCCCTACTACAACAAGCCGACCCAGGAAGGCCTCTACCGCCACTTCAAGGCCGTGGCGGAGGGTAGCCGCCTGCCGGTGATTCTCTACAACGTGCCCGGTCGCACCTGCTCCGATCTCTACAACGAGACCGTGATGCGCCTGGCCGAGGTCGACAACATCATTGGCCTCAAGGATGCCACCGGTAACCTGGAGCGCGCCGAAGACCTCATTTCACGGCTCAAGGGCAGCGGTTTCATGCTCTACTCCGGCGATGACAGCACCGCCTGCGAATTCATGCTCATGGGCGGCAACGGCGACATCTCGGTCACTGCCAACGTGGCGCCCAAGGCCATGCATGAGCTGTGCGTGGCAGCGGTCGCGGGCGATGCCGACCGTGCGCATCAGATCAACACCCGACTGATGCCGCTGCATACCAACCTGGGCATCGAGTCCAATCCGATACCGGTCAAATGGGCACTGCACCGCATGGGCCTGATCGACCAGGGCATTCGTCTGCCTCTCACCTGGTTGTCCGGCAAGTACCATGCGACGGTGGACGAGGCCCTGCAACTGGCCGGCGTGATCGACGATTGAGGCGAGTGGGAAGCCCCGCCGCCCTGAGAACCTGACTGCAAGGTGACTGCATGAATTCTGCGCTGAAATGGATGCCGCTGGTGGCCGTGGCCGCCCTGGCCACTGCCGGCTGCGCCCGCGAAGGCTTCTACGACGACCGCAACATCGACTACGTGAGCGCCCAGCGCAGTGCGCCTCTGGTATTGCCCGAGGGGCGCAACGAACAGCGCTATCGCGATGCCATGCCGGTGCCGCAAGCACAGGGCAGTCTGCGCCCCAGCGATGAGCGTTTCCGTGCCCCCAGCCCCACGCGCCTGACCTCTGGCGGTGCGGTGGAGCGCGACTTCGTCGAGCGGCGTGAAATCGGCAACGACCAGTGGCTGGTGGTAGCGTCCGACCCGGGCATGGTGTGGCCCCAGCTACAGGACTTCACCCGCGCTCGCGGTCTGCAGGTGCAGTCCAGCGACGATGCGCGCGGCGTGCTGGAAACCGCCCAGGGACGACTGAGCGTGCGGCAAGGGCTGCGCGCCGGCGACAGCGAAGTGCGCTGCGACCTGAACGGCCGCCCGGTGGCCGCCTGTCTGGATGCGCTGGAGCAGCACTTCAGTGCCCGTAGCGCCACCGCCAGCGCCGCTTCACTTGCCGGGCAGCAGATCGCCAGCGAGGACCGCCTGAGACTGGAGCAGCTATCCAGCGGCGAATGGGTGGTGCGCATTCCGCTCGACGTCGACCGCGTGTGGGCCGAGCTGAACCACCAGCTGCAGGCCGACTTTGCCGTCGAGGGGCGACGCGAGCTGCTCGAGCAGAACCCGCAGCAGCACGACTTCCTGGTCAACTACATGACCGTCTCGGAGCGTGGACGCGGCTTCCTGCAGATCGCCTTGAGCCCCGACGTGCGCCAGATGCCCCAGGAGATTCGTCTGGTGCTCGAGGCCGAGGGCCCCGAGCGCACCACGCTGCGGGCCGTCAACGAGAGCGAGCGGCGCTTCAGCGAAGAGGACGCCCGCGAGCTGCTCGAGCGGGTGTCGGGCCTGCTGCGCTGATGCCGCAAGGCGACGCCAGCGTGCCGCTTCCCACACCCGGCAAGCTCAGTTTTGCCTCGCTCGGTAGCGGCAGCAAGGGCAATGCGACCCTGGTCAGCGACGGCGAGACCTCGGTGCTGGTGGACTGCGGCTTCGGCCTGCGCGAGACCGAGCGCCGCCTGGCGCGCCTTGGCATGCATCCGCGCCAGCTCGATGCGCTGCTGGTCACCCATGAGCACGGTGATCACCTGCGCGGTGTGGGGCCGCTGGCACGCCGCCATGGGGTGCCGGTCTACCTCACGCCGGGTACCTGGCTCTCCGGACGCCTCGGCGAGGTGCCCCAGCGTCACTGGATCACGCCACAGTCGCGCTTTGCCGTGAAGAGCCTGGTGATCGACCCGATCACGGTACCCCACGACGCCCGCGAGCCGGTGCAGTTTCGCTTCGAATCCCGTGGCTGCCACCTGGGCGTGCTGACCGATCTGGGGCATCCCACCGAGCACGTCATCGAGGCATTCCGCGGCTGCGACGCCCTCATTCTCGAGTGCAACCACGATCGCCATATGCTCGAGGTCGGCCCCTATCCGCCGCAGCTCAAGCGGCGCGTGGGCGGTAACTGGGGGCATCTGGCCAACGTTCAGGCCGCGGCGCTGTTGCGACACCTGGGGCTCGATCGCCTGCAGCGCATCGTCTGCTCGCACCTTTCCGAACACAACAACCGCCCCGAGCTGGCCCTCGAGGCACTCACGCCGCTGCTCGACGGCGATGCATCACGCCTGACGATTGCCGCCCAGGACAGCGGGTTGCAGTGGCAGGCGATCCGCTGAATTGCCACGCTAAGGTCATTGCCTTCACCTTCTGGAGACCCCCATGGAAAAGCGTCAAGAACTCTATGCCGGCAAGGCCAAATCGGTGTACGCCACCGACGATCCCGATCTGCTCGTCCTGCATTTCCGTGACGACACCAGCGCCTTCGATGGCGAGCGCATGGAGTCGCTGGCACGCAAGGGCATGGTCAACAACCGCTTCAACGCTTTCATCATGGAGAAGCTGGCTGCGGCGGGCATTCCCACCCATTTCGAGAAGCGTCTCTCCGACACCGAGAGCCTGGTCAAGAAGCTCGAGATGATCCCGGTGGAGTGCGTGGTGCGCAACATCGCCGCCGGCGGTCTGGTCAAGCGCCTCGGCGTGGAGGAGGGGCGCGAGCTCACGCCGCCCACCTTCGAGCTGTTCCTCAAGAACGACGCGCTGCACGACCCGATGATCAACGAGTCGCTGGCCGAGACCTTCGGCTGGGCCACGCCCGCACAGCTCGCCGAGATGAAGTCGCTGACCTTCAAGGTCAATACGGTGCTCAAGCAGCTGTTCGCCGACGGCGGCCTGCTGCTGGTGGACTACAAGCTCGAGTTCGGCCTGTTCAAGGGCCAGATTGTGCTGGGCGACGAGTTCTCGCCGGACGGCTGTCGCCTGTGGGATGCCGAAACCCGCAACAAGATGGACAAGGACCGCTTCCGCCAAGGCCTCGGCGGCGTGATCGAGGCCTACGAAGAGGTGGGCCGTCGCATCGGCGTCGAGTTCGACTGATCGTTACAAATGCGCCTGTTGCTTCCGGAGGGCCCTGCGGGGCCCTTCGTCGTTGGCGACCTCAAGCCGGCACGATTTCCACCACTTCCATCATTGGCATACCGTCATCGTCGAGGCTGCGAAAGCGCACGTCGACGTCGCGCAACCGCACGCCGTAGAGCCGTTCCTCGGCGCCCTTGCGGTAGGCGGGGCGAGGGTCCTGGGCCAGTACCTGGCGAATGAGCTCACGCAGCGAGGCGGCATCCTCGCGCGTGGCCAGCGTCGCTTCGGCTGCAGCGCTGAAACGCACCGCCAGCTGCGGCGGCGGGTCGGGGGCGTAGCCGGCGCGGGCATCGGGCAGCGCCTCCGCCCAGGGCAGGTAGGGCTTGATGTCGAGCACTGGCGTGCCGCTGATCAGATCGCAGCCCGTCAGGGCCAGACGCACTCCCGCTCGATTGTCGATCCCAGCTATGTCGATCCCACCTATGTCGACCCCACATAGTTTCACCAGCGACTGTCCCAGGCGGTTGGGGCGATGGGTGCTGCGACTGGCGAACACGCCGACCTTGGCATTGCCGCCGAGCCGCGGCGGGCGCACCAGGGGTGTCCAGCGCGTTGGGCTGTGATGAAAGACGAAGGTCAGCCACAGATGGCTGAAGGCCTCCAGGCCGCGTACGGCAAGCGGGTCGTCATAGGGCGGGACGAGAATCAGGCTGGCGCGCGCTGCCGCGGCCAGGCCGGGTTGACGCGGTACGCCGAACTTGTCGGGAAAATCGCTTTCGATGTAGCCGATGGGCTGCATCGAGTAGCTTTCCATGGAGTGGAGTGGGCGGGTCATGGCGCAGATTATGCCTGCCATTGGCCCCAGCGGCGAGCTTGTGTACTCTGCATGCCGTAACAGTCACGCGAGACACGAGTAGAGATGGAAACGACGACCCCGAACGATTCGCCGTCCGCGGCGACCCGCTCGCCGCGGATCCTCTATCGCCAGGCCAAGGCCCGCGATGGCGCCGATCAGGCCGAGGTATTCCATCACGCCGTGATGCAGGGCGCGGCCACGCACTACAGCGTGGTGGAGCGCGAAGCGTGGGCAGCGACGATGCCACGAGAGGGCAGCGTATGGGGCGCCCGCCAGGCGCTTTACACCACCCTGGTGGCGACCTGCGACGGGCGCTGCGTGGGGTTCCTGGAACTCGACGTGCCCGGCGGCCATATCCATACCCTGTATGTCTGGCCTTCACTGGCGCGGCGTGGCATCGGCTCGACGCTGCTGCTGTATGCCGAGAGGATGCTGTTGGAGCACGGCCATGGCCGTGCCACCATCGATGCCAGCCGCATGCTGGCCGAAAGCCTGCTGCGGCGCGGCTGGCGGGACCTCGGCATCGAGTGGGTGACGAGGGAAGGCGTGAGGCTCGAGCGGCAGCGGCTGGAGAAGCCCCTCGCCGCCGTCGAGACTTAACGTTTTTCGAGTGCCGTGATACGCATCGACAGATCGATCGCCTTAACGTCCTTGGTCAGGGCGCCGCTGGAGATGCAATCGACGCCGGTAGCGGCGATCTCGCGCAGGGTGGTCTCATCGACGTTGCCGGAGGCCTCCAGGGTCGCCCGGCCAGCGTTGCGCTTCACCGCCTCGCGCATGTCGTCCAGCGTGAAATTGTCGAGCATGACGATATCGGCACCGGCCGCCAGTGCCTGATCGAGCTCATCGAAGTTTTCCACCTCCACTTCCACCGGCAGATCGCGGGCGATGCTGCGCGCCTCCTTGACGGCGGCGGCGATACCGCCGCAGGCGGCGATATGGTTCTCCTTGATCAGGAAGGCGTCGTACAGCCCGATACGGTGGTTGTGCCCGCCGCCGCAGGTCACCGCGTACTTCTGCGCCAGGCGCAGGCCGGGCAAGGTCTTTCGCGTGTCGAGCAGACGCACGCCGGTGCCCTCGAGCAGATCGACGTAGCGGCGGGTGCGGGTGGCAGTGGCGGAGAGCGTCTGCAGCAGGTTGAGCGCCGCGCGCTCCCCGGTCAGCACCCGGCGGGCGGGGCCCTCGATCTCGAGGAAGCACTGGTCGGCCTCGAGGCGGTCGCCGTCCGCGGCACTCCAGCGCAGCTGAACGGTGGGGTCGAGGCGGCGATAGATCTCCTCGACCCAGGCCACGCCGCACAGGATGGCCGGCTCGCGGGTGATGACCCGGGCCTTCGCCCACTGCGACTCGGGAATCAGCTGCGCGGTGATGTCGGCGGGGCCCACGTCCTCGGCCAGCAGGTGAGCGGCGGCTTCGCGAATCGCTTCGACTAGGGCGTCCTGGTAATGCATGGCGGGCCTTTTCATGTTCATGGAGCGTCGGGACCGTCATTATAGGGAATCCAGGTCCGCGACGTCAGGGGAGCGAGATGAGAATCGAGGAAGGCTGGCTTGAGGGTGTCCGGCGCGTGGTGTCGCCCAATCAGGATGCGCGTCCGCAAGGTGAGGTATCGGCGGTGGTGCTGCACTCGATCAGCCTGCCGCCCGGCGAATTCGGCGGCGAGCACATCGAGCGGCTGTTCACCAACACTCTGGATGCCGCTGCCCACCCCTTCTTTCCGAGTATCGTGCAACTGCGGGTTTCCGCCCACCTGTTGATTCGGCGCGACGGTGAGTGCGTACAGTTCGTGCCTTTCGACCGGCGTGCCTGGCATGCCGGTCGTTCCTGCTGGATCGATGAGGGACGGATACGGCGGGCGCTGAACGACTTCACCGTGGGCATCGAGCTGGAGGGGGACGAGATCCATGCCTATCGTGAGGCCCAGTATCGCTCGCTTGCTGCGGTCACGAAGGCTCTCAAGCTGAACTACCCTGACATGAACTATGCCCGTATCACCAGTCATGCGAGAGTCGCTCCGCTGCGCAAGAACGATCCCGGCCCGGCTTTCGATTGGGCCTATTTCCGCCAGTGTCTCAAAGCGTTGGGTTGATCGACACGACGAGGGGGCGAAACCGGGCGCAAAGTGATCATACGGTAGTTTTATTACATTCGAGACATTTTCGGCTGAAACTATCGGCGAGGCACGTAACAGCTTGTGTTGCAATGCAATAGTCAAATTGTGGAAAAAAATTCCATTCCGTTTCGATTGGCAGGAAGACCACTTTACGGTATGTTCTACGCCATTCGTTGTATGCGCTTCTGTAAAATGACTACAACAGCCGCATCGCGGCCTGACATTCCCCTGATCGTCAGTAGTGCAATCCGCTCCGGCGTTCTTCCGCCTGGGGCCATCTGACATCACATTGTCACTCGGAGAGACGTCTATGAGTCTGGAGGCAAGAGAAGATTTCGATCCGGTCGAAACCACGGAATGGCTGGATTCCCTGGAGTCGGTCCTGGATCGTGAGGGCGAGGAACGCGCTCGGTACCTGCTGACACGCCTGGCCGATCGGCTGCGTCGTGACGGCATGCAGGCACCCTTCTCGATTAAGACGCCGCATCGCAACACCATTCCGGTGCATCGCGAAGCGCCGATGCCGGGCGACCTGTTCATGGAGCGGCGCATTCGCTCGCTGATCCGCTACAACGCCATTGCCCAGGTCATCCGCAACAACCGTGCCCACCCGGGCCTGGGCGGCCATATCGCCAGTTTCATGTCCGCCGCCACACTCTACGACGTCGGCTTCAACCACTTCTTCCGTGCGCCCAACGGCGACTTCGAGGGCGACCTGGTCTACATCCAGGGCCACGTGGCGCCGGGCGTCTACGCGCGCGCCTACCTGGAGGGGCGCCTCACCGAGGCGCAGATGGACAAGTATCGCCAGGAGGTCGACGGCGACGGGCTCTCGTCCTACCCGCACCCGTGGCTGATGCCGGACTTCTGGCAGTTCCCCACCGTTTCCATGGGCCTGGGGCCGATCCAGGCGATCTACCAGGCCCACGTGATGAAGTACCTCGACTCCCGCGAGCTGCGTGACATGCAGGATCGCAAGATCTGGTGCTTCATGGGCGACGGCGAGTGCGACGAACCGGAATCCCTCGGCGCCATTCACCTGGCCAGCCGCGAGAAGCTCGACAACCTGATCTTCGTCATCAACTGCAACCTGCAGCGCCTGGACGGGCCGGTGCGTGGCAACGGCCGCATCATCGACGAGCTCGAGGGGGTCTTCCGCGGGGCCGGCTGGAACGTGCTCAAGGTGGTCTGGGGCCGGCTGTGGGACCCGCTGTTCGAGAAGGACAAGAAGGGCATCCTGCAGAAGCGCATGGACGAGGCGGTGGACGGCGAGTACCAGAACTACAAGGCACTCGGCGGCGCCTATACCCGCGAGCATTTCTTCGGCAAGTACCCGGAAACCGCCGAGATGGTCAAGGATCTCTCGGACGAGGACATCTGGAAGCTCAACCGCGGCGGCCACGACCCGTTCAAGGTCTACGCGGCCTATCACGAGGCGGTGAACAACGCCAACGGCCGTCCCACCGTGATCCTGGCGCACACCGTCAAGGGCTACGGCATGGGCAGCGGCGAGGGTGAAGCCGCCATGGAGGCCCACCAGGTCAAGACCATGGAATACGAGGCGCTGAAGAAATTCCGCGACCGCTTCGGCATTCCGCTTTCCGACGAGCAGCTCAAGGAGGTGCCGTACTACAAGCCGGCGGACGACTCGCCCGAGCTGAAGTACATGCATCTGCAGCGCGAGCGCCTGGGCGGCTACCTGCCGCAGCGGCGCAACGACTTCGAGGCCTTGACGATCCCGTCGCTCGAGGACAAGACCTTCGCCACCCAGCTGGCCGGCTCCAAGGGCCGTGAGATCTCCACCACCATGGCCTTCGTGCGCATTCTCAACGGCCTGGTGAAGGACAAGAAGATCGGCCAGCAGGTGGTGCCGATCGTGCCCGACGAAGCGCGTACCTTCGGCATGGAGGGGATGTTCCGCCAGCTCGGCATCTACACCTCGGAAGGCCAGAAGTACGAGCCCGTCGACAAGGGCCAGATCATGTTCTACCGCGAGGACAAGAAGGGCCAGATCCTCGAGGAAGGCATCACCGAGGCTGGGGCGATGTCGGCGTGGATCGCCGCGGCGACCTCCTACAGCAACCACAACCTGCCGCTGCTGCCGTTCTACATCTACTACTCGATGTTCGGCTTCCAGCGCATCGGCGACCTGGCCTGGGCGGCCGGCGACCTGCAGGCGCGCGGTTTCCTGGTCGGCGGCACCGCCGGGCGCACCACGCTCAACGGCGAGGGGCTGCAGCACCAGGACGGCCACAGCCATCTGCAGGCGGCCACCATTCCCAACTGCCGCAGCTATGACCCCACCTACGCTCACGAGGTGGCGGTCATCGTCCAGGACGGCCTGAAGCGCATGTTCGCCGACAAGGAGAACTGCTTCTACTACCTGACGGTGATGAACGAGAACTACGAGCACCCCGAACTCGAGGAGGTGCCCGTCGACGACATCATCAAGGGCATGTACCTGCTGCGGGAGCACAAGGGCGACAAGGGCCACGTGCAGCTGCTCGGCTCCGGCACCATCCTGCGTGAGGTGGAAGAGGCGGCGCGGATGCTGGCCGAGGAGTGGGGCGTGGGCTCCGACGTGTGGAGCGTGACCAGCTTCAACGAGCTGCGCCGCGAGGCCCTGCTGCTCGAGCGCGAGGCGTTCATCAACGCTGCCGATGAGCCGGTCAAGCCTCACGTCACCCGCTGCCTGGAAGGGCGCAAGGGCCCGGCCATTGCCTCCACCGATTACATGCGCCTGTTCGCCGACCAGGTACGTGCCTGGGTACCGACCGACTACCATGTACTGGGGACCGACGGTTACGGCCGCTCCGACACCCGCGAGAAGCTGCGCCATTTCTTCGAGGTCGATCGCTACTTCGTCGTCGTGGCCTCGCTGAAGGCGCTGGCCGAGCGCGGCGAGCTGGATCGCAAGGTCGTCGCCGAGGCGATCAAGAAGTACGGCATCGATCCCAACAAGCCCAATCCGCTGACGAGCTGATCCGGTGGCAAGGCGGGCTGGTGCCCGCCTGTTCCAGGCACGATTTGGAAGGAGCGCGACCTTGAGTAGCGAAATCATCAAAGTTCCAGACATCGGCGGCAGCGAAGACGTCGAGATCATCGAAATCGCCGTGTCCGAAGGGGACGTCATCCAGCCCGAGGACACCCTGATCACGCTGGAATCCGACAAGGCCAGCATGGACGTACCCTCGCCCAAGGGCGGCAAGGTCGTTCGCGTGCTGGTGAAGGAGGGCGACACCGTCTCCGAGGGCGACGACATCGTCGAGCTCGAGGTGGAAGGCAGCGGCAGCAGCAGCGACGCCGGCAGTGACGAACAGGCTGAGCCCGCCGAGCCCAAGCGCGAGCAGGCCTCTCAGGCTGCGGCGGAGAAGCCGGCGGCGAAGAAGGCCAGCGGCGGCGGCAAGCGCACCGTCGAGATCAAGGTGCCCGACCTGGGCGGCTCCGAGAACGTCGAGATCATCGAAGTGGCGGTCGCCGAAGGTGACGAGGTGGCCGAAGAGGACACCCTGATCACCCTCGAGTCGGACAAGGCCTCGATGGACGTGCCGAGCCCCTACGGCGGCAAGCTGGTCAGCCTCACCGTCAAGGAGGGCGATACCGTCTCCGAAGGTGACATGATCGGCACCATGGAGATTGCCGGCGAGGGTGGGGAAGACGAACCCGAGCCCGAGCCCGAAGCCGTCGAGACCACCGCGGAGCCCGCCGAGCAGGCCGAAGCGCCGGCCGAGGAAGAGGCCGTGAGCGGCGAACCCGAGCGCCGCGAGATCCGCGTTCCCGATCTCTCCGGTTCCAGCGACGTGCCGATCATCGAGATCGCCGTGAGCGCCGGCGACGAGGTGAACGAGGAAGACCCGCTGATCACCCTGGAGTCCGACAAGGCCTCCATGGACGTGCCGAGTCCCTACAAGGGCAAACTGATCGAGCTCACCGTCAAGGAGGGCGATACCGTCTCCGAGGGCGATCTGATCGGTTATATCGAGGTGGCCGGCAGCAAGCCTGCCGACAAGCCGGCCGAGCAGAAGGCCGCGGCACCGTCATCGGCCAAGGCCGACAAGCCGGCCTCGACCCCGGGCGGTACGCCGAGCCCCGAAGCGCAGATGGCGGCCCACAAGCCCCGCGACGGCAAGCTGGTCCATGCCGGTCCCGCGGTGCGCATGCTGGCCCGTGAGCTCGGCGTCGACCTGGGCCTGGTCAAGCCGAGCGGGCCGAAGGACCGGGTGCTGAAGGAGGACGTCCACGCCTACGTCAAGCAGGTCATGGCCGGGCAGGCCAAGGCACCTGCCGCCGCGCCGACGGCAACTGGCGGCGCCGGCATTCCGCCGGTGCCGGATCAGGACTTCAGCCAGTTCGGCGAAGTGGAAGAGAAGCCGATGGGGCGCCTGCTCAAGATGGGCGCCACCAACCTGCACCGCAGCTGGCTCAACGTGCCTCACGTCACCCAGTTCGACGAGGCCGACATCACCGAGCTCGAGGCTTTCCGCAAGGCGATGAAGGCCGAAGCCGAGGCTCAGGGCGCCAAGCTCACGCCGCTGCCGTTCCTGATCAAGGCGTGTGCCTTCGCCCTGCGCAAGTTCCCGCAGTTCAACGTCAGCCTGAAGAGCGACGGCGAGACCATCGTGTGGAAGAAGTACGTCCACATCGGTATCGCGGTCGATACGCCCGACGGGCTGATGGTGCCGGTGATCCGCGACGCCGACAAGAAGTCGCTGATCGATCTGGCCAAGGAGAGCGTGGAGCTGGCCGGCAAGGCCCAGTCGAAGAAGCTCAAGCGCGAGGAGATGACCGGTGGCTGTTTCACCATCTCCAGTCTGGGCTCCATCGGCGGTACCGCCTTCACGCCGATCGTCAACGCCCCGGAAGTCGCCATTCTCGGCGTCTCCAAGGCGCAGATGAAGCCGGTGTGGAACGGCGCCGACTTCGAGCCGCGTCTGATGATGCCGCTGTCGCTCTCCTACGATCACCGCGCCGTGAACGGTGCCGATGCCGCGCGCTTCACCGCCTTCCTGGCGGCGGCGCTGAGCGACATTCGCCGCATGCTGCTGTGAACGTGATCTGAGATGACACCGACGGCGCCCTACGGGGCGCCGTCGGTGTTTGAGCCCCACTTTCGGGTGGGAATACCAAAGTGCAACCCGCCCATAATTGGCTGATAATGCAGCGGCTTTGGCGCCCAGGCGGGGCTTGCCCGATAGCCTGCGGTTGTCTGGTGCCGTCGCCGCGGTTATCGTTCATGACATTCCACTTACTCACAAGAATTTCCACTCTCTCAAGGAGCAGCTAGATGCGTTTGATCCTGTTGGGCGCCCCGGGGGCCGGCAAGGGTACCCAGGCCCAGTTCATCTGCGAACGCTACAAGATCCCGCAGATTTCCACCGGCGACATGCTTCGCGCGGCGGTCAAGGAAGGCAGCGAACTGGGTCTCAAGGTCAAGGAGATCATGACCAGCGGTGGCCTGGTGTCCGACGATCTGATCATCTCACTGGTCAAGGAGCGCATCGCGCAGCCCGACTGCGAGAACGGTTTCCTGTTCGACGGCTTCCCGCGCACCATTCCTCAGGCCGACGCCATGAAGGAAGCCGGGGTCAAGATCGACCACGTGCTCGAGATCGCCGTGGAAGACGAAGAGATCGTCAAGCGTCTGGCCGGGCGCCGGGTACACCCGGGCTCGGGCCGGGTCTATCACGTCGAGTACAATCCGCCCAAGGAAGAGGGCAAGGACGACGTCACCGGCGAAGCGCTGATCCAGCGCGACGACGACCGCGAATCCACCGTGCGCAACCGCCTGGCGGTCTACCACGAGCAGACCGCCCCGCTGGTCGACTACTACCAGCAGTGGGCCGAGGAAGCGCCCGAAGCGGCCCCGGCCTACCACCGTGTGGAAGGCGTGGGCAGCGTCGACGAGATCACCCGCAAGGTGGTCGAGGCGCTGGACGCCTGAGTCGATTCGGTGTGAATCGGTATGAAAGGCCCGCCTTGGCGGGCCTTTCGCGTGGCGGGCCATCGTCCCGCATCCGGCGGCGGCGTATAATGTCGCCTTCATGCTTCGAAGCGAAATGTCTCCTATGCCGATCCTGCTGGCCCTCGATGCCTCCTCCAGTGCCTGCTCCGTTGCCCTGTCGCTCCAGCGTGGCGACGACGAGCCGAGGCTGGTGTCCCGCTTTGCCATGACCCCCCGCGAGCATACCCGCCGGCTGCTGCCGATGGTCGACGAGGTACTGGACGAGGCGGGCGTATCGCCTGCCGAGCTGGACGCCGTGGCCTACGGGCGTGGTCCGGGCTCCTTCACCGGCTTGCGTATTGCCGCAGGCGCCGCGCAGGGATTGGCCTACGGCCTGGCGTGCCCCTTGCTGGGCGTCTCCACCCTCGAAGCGCTGGCGCTGGCGGCGCATCGGCGCCACGGCGTCGAGTACGTCGCCACCGCGCTGGATGCGCGTATGGGCGAGATCTATGTCGGCGCCTGGCGCTGCCGGGACGGCAACGTCGAGGCGCTGCTGGAGGAGGCGGTGATTTCACCGCAGCGGCTGCTGCTGCCGGCAGCGGCGGGGCCGGACGGCTGGTTTGGCATCGGCTCCGGCTGGGCGCTGTGGGACTCGATGCCCACCGAGGTGCAGGCCGCGGTGAGCCAGCTTGATAGCGACGCCGAGCCGGCCGCGGAAGAGATGGTGCTGCTGGCGGCGCGCCAATATGCCGCCGGTGAGCGCACTGCCCCCCACGAGGCGCAGCCGATCTATCTGCGCGATCAGGTGGCGTGGCAGAAGGGCGGATGAGCGGCGTGGATGACGCGGCGCTCGTTCTGCGCCATGAGGAGGGCGCGCTGGTGCTGGCCGGCGATCCGGCACGCTACGGCAAGCCACTGCGCATCGATTTCGCCGAGGGGCGTGCGGCCCACCGGCGTCGCTTCGGTGGCGGGCGCGGTCAGTTGATCGCCCGGGCCTGCGGCCTTGCCGCCGGGGTCACGCCCAGCGTGGTAGACGCCACCGCCGGCCTTGGCCGAGATGCCTTCGTGTTGGCCAGCCTCGGCGCCGAGGTGCTGCTCGTGGAGCGTGTGGCTCAGATCCACGCGCTGCTGGAAGACGGCCTGGCACGTGCCGCCAGAGATGCCGACACGGCCGAGATCGCCGCCCGCATGCACCTGGCACATGGCGACGCCACCCGCGAACTCGCGGCGCTGGTGGCCGCGAGCGGTGTCGCACCCCAGGTGGTGCACCTCGACCCGATGTTTCCGCACCGCGAGAAGTCGGCGCTGGTCAAGAAGGAGATGCGGCTGTTTCGCGAGCTGGCCGGCGACGACGACGATGCCCCGCGGCTGCTGGAAGCGGCGCTGGACGTCGCCACCCACCGGGTGGTGGTCAAGCGCCCGCGCAAGGCGCCGCCCATCGCGGGGCCGGCGCCGCAGCACGTCATCGAAGGCAAGACCAGCCGCTACGACCTCTACGTTCATCGCTCACTCAAGGCCTGACACGGCGCCGATCAGTTGTGACTGATAAGCTGTAGCCTGTGCCTCAGCGCCGGATCGTACAGTTCGCCGCTGCGCTGGGCGGCGCTGCGCAGGCGCTCGTCGAACCACAGCATCTCGTCCTTCTCCCAGATCCACCCCTCGGCCTCCAGGCTCACGATCAGGCTGGCGAACAGGGTGCGGTCGAAGAACTCCGGCGCGTCGCGGCCCGTCAGCAGTGCCAGGCGTTCGGTCAGTTGCTGGCTGCGCTCGGTCAGGGCGTCGCGGCCCAGGGTGCCCGGGGGCTGGGCCAGCAGGATCGACAGCAGCAGGTAGCCGCGCTCCAGTGAGGGTTGCATCAGCCTCGCCAACAGCCGCAGCTGCTCGCCGGCTTCCAGCGAGGCGGGGCGCTGCCAGCCGTCGCCGGCTGGTTCCAGCAAGCCTTCCCGGCACAGCGCCTCCAGCATTACCGGTAGTGCCTCGTTGAGTGCTACCGAAGAGAGGAACAGCTCGCGCGAGAGGATCGGCCAGGGCGGCCCAAGCTGGGCCTCGAGGCTATCCAGGTCGTGGCGTGGGGCGTGACGGAAGGCGAAGGCGGTCAGGCCGGCCAGGGCGAAGAGGTGCAGCACGTTGTTGCGATACCACACCAGCAGGTTGGCCTGCTCGGAAGTGGCGATCAGGATATCGCCCAGCGCATGCGGGCGACGCTCGATCATGCCCAGCGCCACCACCTGGTCGATCCACTCGTCGGGCTCACCCTGGGGCAGGCTGGCATGCTGCCCGCCGCGGCAGTGGCGCTGCAGCGCCGCCAGCAGAGCGAGCTGGCGTGCCATCAGGCTGGCCTCGATGGCGTGGTGGGGCGTGGCCAGCAGCACCAGGGCCACCAGGTTGACCGGGTTGAGCGCTGCCGCGGCGTTGATGCGCCGGGCCAGTTCGTCGCCGAGCTGAGGCACCGTCCGGTTGAGCCAGGCTGGCTTTGTCTCGACGAGATCGTCGCGCCAGTCCGGCACCGCGTCGTCGAGAAAGGCGCCGAGCGACAGCGGCTCGCCGACATTGACTGTAACCTTGCCGAACGGCTGGCGCAGCTGGCCGAGCACCCGCAGCAGCGCCCAGGGGCTCTCCTTGCGCTTCTTGCCGCCGCGCATCTCGCGCTGGTAGCTGGCGTTCTCGATGATGCGCTCGTAGCCGATATAGACCGGAATGAAGGCGAGCCGGGGCGGAGAAGTGCCCGCAGCGCTGCGGCGAAAGGAGCGTAGCGTCATCGACAGCATGCCGGGGCGAGGGGCGAGCATGCGTCCGCTGCGTGAACGACCGCCTTCGATGAAGTACTCCAGCGGGTGGCCGCGTTCCAGCAGGCGGTGCAGGTATTCGTTGAACACCGCGGCATAGAGCGGCTTGTCGCGAAAGCTGCGGCGCATGAAGAAGGCGCCGCCGCGGCGCAGCAGCGGGCCGATCAGCAGCATGTCGAGATTGCGTCCGGCGGCGATGTGCGGCGGCATCAGGCCGTCGCGGTAGAGCACGTAGGAGAGCAGCAGGTAATCGATATGGCTGCGGTGGCAGGGCACGTAGACCAGCGTATGGTCGCCCGCCAGCGCCTTGACCCGGTCGAGGCCGCGAACCTCGACGCCATCGTACAGGCGGTTCCACAGGCGCCGCAGCAGGCCGTCCATGAAGCGCAGCACCGGGTAGGTCATGTTCGAGGCGATCTCGCGGCCGTAGCGCAGGGCGCGCCTCTGTAGGCGCTCGGGCGAGCGCTTTTCGCTCATCGCCAGCTCGTCGATCACCCGGCGTACCTCGGGGCTGGCCGCCACGCCCTCGATCAGGGTGCGGCGATGGGAGAGATCGGGACCGAGCACCCGTGTACGCATGCGCCGGAAATGGATGCGCAGCAGTCGCGCGCTCTTGCGATTGGCCACCGCCGGGCCGCGTTCGTCGAGCAGATCGCGCAGGTTCAGCGGTGCGCCGAAGTGCACCTCCACGCTCTTGCCATTGACCACCACCGACAGCGCCCGGCGCAGCCGGCCGGTGAGCTGCCAACTGTCGGCTGCCAGCAGCCGCCAGAAGCCGAAGCGCTTGCCCGGGGCGCGGCCCCAGAACACGCTCACCGGGACCAACTGGATCTCGGTGTCGGCATGCTCGGCAAGGTATTCCAGCGCCTGACGGAAAGGAGCCTCGAAGGCGCGGCCGCGCCGCCACAGGCGTGGCCTGACAGGCAGGGCCATACTGGCGGGTAGCTCCAGTCCCGGCAGGTGGACCTTGCCCTTGGGCGAGGGCAGGCCATGGCGCTGGCACAGTACCTCCAGCAGCAGGTCATCGGAGAGTGCCGGGTGAGGCAGTACGTAGAGGGTGGGCCGTGACGGGTCGAGTCCCAGGTCGCTCGGGTCGGGCTCGATGAGCCGGGTGTCGACCCAGGCCTTGATGATGCCCTTGAGCGGGGCGCGGAGCAGTGTGAGCAGCGAGTCGGCCAGGGCCATTCCATTGCCTCGATAGCGTAGCAAGGCCCCAGTATAGCCATGCTTGTCTACCCCGGTCAGGTGCCGCTTTCCCTGGCGCGGCAAACGTGCGTCAATCGAGCCAGACAAGGAGAGGGAGAGGGCCATGCACGGCGTATGGCGGGATGGTAATCGGTTCGAGCTGCTGGCGGAGTCGTCGCGCTTCCTGCCGGCGATGTTCACTGCCATCGAGGAAGCGCGCCGCTCGATACTGATCGAGCTCTACCTGATGCAGTCGGGGCAGCTGGCCACGGCACTGATCGAGGCGCTGTGCCGCGCTGCACAGCGCGGCGTGGCGGTGGCCTTGATGCTCGATGCCTACGGTGCCATGGGGCTTTCGGGAGAGGACCGACGGCGCCTGGAGCAGGCCGGTGTGGCGCTGCGCCTGTTCAATCCGCTGGGTATGCGCTCGCTGACGCGCAACCTGATGCGAGACCACCGCAAGCTAGTTGTCGTCGATGGCCGAGTGGCTTTCACGGGAGGCTTCGGCGCGGTCGACGAGTTCCTCGAGGCCTGGTACGAGGTGGCGGTACGTATCGAAGGTCCCGTGGTGGCCGACTGGGTGCGGCTGTTCTCGCGACTGTGGGATTCGCCGTTGACCCGAGGCGACGGAGAGGCGTCCCTGGTGCGCCATCTGACGCTCGAGCTGGCGCCTCGGGAGGATTACCAGAGCATGCGTGGCCGCGTGGTGTGGGGGCAGGGTTACCGCTACCAGGCCATTCGCCATTCGCTCTACGGCCGGGTGTCATCGGCACAGCGCCGCATCTGGCTGTGCACGCCCTATTTTGTGCCCACCTTCAGCCTGCGCATGCGATTGGCTCGGGCCGCCCGCCGCGGCGTCGACGTGCGGCTGCTGCTGCCCGGACGCGACCACGATCATCCCTGGGTGCGCTATGCCGGCCAACGCTTCTATCGGCGGCTGCTGAGGGCCGGGGTGCGCATCTTCGAGTTCCAGCCCACCTTCATCCATGCCAAGTTTTCGCTGGTCGATCAGTGGTCGAGTCTTGGTTCGTGCAACTTCGATCACTGGAGCCTGCACTGGAACCTGGAGGCCAACCAGGAGGTGGACGATGTCCGCTTTGCCAGCGAAGTGGCGGCGCTGTTCGAGCGTAACTTTGCCGCCAGCCGCGAGATCACCTACCGGGAATGGTTACAGCGCCCGCGCTGGCAGCGTTTCAAGGAGTGGCTATTCGGCAGCTTCGATGCTTGGCTGACGCGGCTGCGGTAATCGGCGAGTACGCTTGGCCGGCCCCCTACCGCTTGCCGCCGGGCTTGCTCTTGGCGCCGCGTGCGGCGGGCTGTTTCTTGCGCGGCATGGGCTTGGGCGTCTCCGGTGGCACGCGGTAGTGCAGATAGAGATCGAGTACCAGGTCCGGCAGCTGGCCGACCAGCGACTCGAGGCGCGCGCCGTCAGCCGCCATCTCGGCCATGTCGGGCTCGTCGTCGAACAGTCCCGACAGCGCCATGAACGGTAGCAGCAGGGTGGCCACGGTTTCCTCTTCCTGCTCGAACCAGGCCGCTTCGTCGAGGAACACACCTTCCATGAAGCCGGCGCACCAGTCGCCGACGGGCGTCTCTTCGGGAGGCAAGCCCTCCAGGGTCAGATCGAAAGGTAGTTCGGGAAGCCCGCCCTGTTCCAGGGTATCGATGGCGTTGCCGTGCAGCTTTTCCAGCAGGCCCAGAATCTCGCTGCGTTCGTCGGCATCGGCGAATGTCGGCTCGCCGTGGAACAGCTCGGCCACCCAGGTGGCGGAGTCCACTTCGCGGGGGGCCACGGCAAGCGCGACGAGAAAGCCATGGGCGGAGATCAGGTCCAGCGCATCGGGGTCGACGCTCTCGGAGTCGAGGAACTCGTCGAGGCGTTCGAGCTCTTCGTCCTCGAGCAGGGGCTGGGGCAGGGGCGTATCGGACATCGGGCCTCTCGCATGGCATCGTGAAGGCGGTGCGGCCGAGGGGGCTGGACACCGCCGTGGCGGAACGTCATTTTAGCACCCATGAGACGACCTGCGCTTCCCGATCCTTGCCCTGAGTGGCTGGCCAGCCTTGACGACGCAGCCCTGCACCGAGCCCTGCTGGAGCGGGTGGAGGCCGCCTGGCAGCTGTGCCGTGGCTATCATCCCGAGCTGCCCCGGCCCAAGGTGTGGTTCGACCTGCGCGGCAAGTGTGCCGGACAAGCCCACTATGGCCGTGGTGGGCTGCGCTTCAACCCGGTGCTTTACGGCGAGAATCGCCGCGCCTTCCTGCGCGATGTAGTGCCTCACGAAATGGCCCACTGGCTGGTGCGCCACCTGAGCGACGGCCACGAGGCGAGGCCCCATGGGCGCGAATGGCGGACCGTGATGGAGCGGTTGTTCGGGCTCGAGGCGAAAGTGACCCACACTTTCGATACCGGGCGGGCCAGCCCGACGCCTCATCGCTATCACTGTGGTTGCCAAGTCCACTATTTCACTTCGCGGCGCCACTCGCTGGCGCGCAAGGGGCGCCGTTATCGTTGCCTCTCGTGTGCTGAGACCTTGGTCTATCAGCCCTTTGTAGAGCATGGAAAAATTACTACAAACGCATGATTCGTAAAGAAAAAATCCTGATACCAAGGTCTAAGAGTTAGGCCCGCTTCGAGGGTATATGCTGTTGGGCGAATCTGATGCCGGCGCATTCGATAACAAGGCAGCCGGTAACATCCACCGAGAGGGTGCATCTCCTGGAAGAGGCTAGCCAATGACCGATCAGCAGAAAGTCTATCCGGTACGCGACGACATCGCCGCCAACGCCTGGATCGATCGCGGGAAGTATCAGGCCATGTATCAGCAGTCCGTCGACGACCCCGAGGGCTTCTGGGCCGAGCAGGCCAAGCGTATCGACTGGTTCAAGGCGCCGACCAAGATCAAGCATACGTCCTTCGACCCGCACAACGTCGACATTCGCTGGTTCGAGGACGGTACCCTGAACGCCAGCGTCAGCTGCCTCGACCGCCATCTGGAGAAGCGCGGCGACCAGACCGCCATCATCTGGGAAGGCGACGACCCCAAGGATTCCAAGCACGTCAGCTACCGTGAGCTGCATGCCAAGACCTGTCAGCTTGCCAACGCGCTCAAGGAGCTCGGTGTCGGCAAGGGTGACGTGGTCACCCTCTACATGCCGATGATCCCCGAAGCGGCCGTGGCCATGCTGGCCTGTGCCCGCATCGGTGCGGTGCACTCGGTGGTGTTCGGCGGCTTCTCGCCCGACGCCCTGGCCCAGCGTATCGTGGGTGCCGACTCCAAGCTGGTGATCACCGCCGACGAGTCCGTACGCGGCGGCAAGCACGTGCCGCTCAAGGACAACGTCGACGCCGCCTTGACCCGCAAAGGCACCGAGGTGTGCGAGAAGGTGCTGGTGGTCAAGCGCACCGGCGGCGACATCGAGTGGAAGGAAGGCCGTGACGTCTGGTACCACGACCTGGTCGACAAGCAGTCGGCCGACTGCCCGGCCGAGGAGATGAACGCCGAGGATCCGCTCTTCATCCTCTACACCTCCGGCTCAACCGGTGCGCCCAAGGGGCTCAAGCACACCACCGGCGGCTATCTGGTCTACGCCAGCCTGACCCACCAGTACATCTTCGACTATCAGGATGGCGAGGTTTACTGGTGTACCGCCGATGTGGGCTGGGTCACCGGTCACAGCTACATCGTCTACGGTCCGCTGGCCAACGGCGCTACCACGCTGATGTTCGAAGGCGTGCCGAGCTATCCCAGCCACGGTCGCATGGGTGAGGTCGTCGACAAGCACAGCGTCGCCATCCTCTACACTGCGCCGACCGCCATCCGCGCACTGATGGCTCACGGCGACGGCGTGATGGACTCCAGCAAGCGCGACAGCCTGCGCCTGCTCGGCTCGGTGGGCGAGCCGATCAACCCCGAGGCGTGGGAGTGGTACCACCGCGTGATCGGCAACTCCAAGTGCCCGATCGTCGATACCTGGTGGCAGACCGAAACCGGCGGCATCATGATCGCGCCGCTGCCGGGCGCCATGGACCTCAAGCCGGGTTCCGCCACGCTGCCGTTCTTCGGCGTGCAGCCGGCCCTGCTCGACAGCGAGGGCAACGAACTCCAGGGCGCCGTGGACGGCAACCTGGTGATCAGCGACTCCTGGCCCGGTCAGGCACGCTCGATCTGGGGCGACCACGACCGCTTCATCCAGACCTACTTCTCCACCTACAAGGGCTACTACTTCACCGGTGACGGCTGCCGCCGCGACGAGGACGGCTACTACTGGATCACCGGCCGCGTCGACGATGTGCTCAACGTTTCCGGTCACCGCATGGGCACCGCCGAGATCGAATCCTCGCTGGTGGCCCACGAGGCCGTGGCCGAGGCTGCCGTGGTGGGCTTCCCCCACGACATCAAGGGGCAGGGCATCTACATCTACGTGACCCTGGGCGATGGCGTCGAGCCGACCGACGAGCTCAAGAAGGAGCTGACCCAGTGGGTACGCAAGGACATCGGGCCGATCGCCTCGCCCGACGTCATCCAGTGGGCGCCGGGCCTGCCCAAGACCCGCTCGGGCAAGATCATGCGCCGCATCCTGCGCAAGATCGCCGCCAACGAGACCGACGGTCTGGGCGATACCAGTACCCTGGCCGATCCGAGCGTGGTGGACGATCTGATCGAGAATCGCGCGAATAAGTAAGGAGGCACGCATTGCCTAGCCGGCCCTCGGGCCGGCTTTTTCGTCTCAGCCGGCGGCGGCGATGGCCTTGGCCAGCTCGGCCTTGCTCATGCGGCTGCGGCCGGGCAGGTCGAGCTGCTGGGCGCGTTCGTAGAGTTCATCGCGGGAAAGCCCTTCCAGCCCGGCGCTGCGACGCTTGCCTGTGCCACGCTGGCTTGTCGGACGTTTCTTCTCCTTGCCGCGTCCGGCCGCCGGCTTGGCGCGCTTTTCCGGCTTGCTCTTGTCGGTGTCGCTGCGCGCCGCCTGCCCGGGCGGGCGGCCTTCGGCCAGGCTCTGCTTGAGGACCTGCATCAGGTCGACCACTTCGCCACCCTGCTCCGGCTCGAACTCCGGGGCATCTTCCTCACCCAGCGCGATCACATCCTCGCCGCGGGCGAGCTTCTCCTCGGCGCGGGCGACGATACGCTGGCTCTGTAGGTCCTGCAGTTCCTCGCGTGCGAAACTCTTCTCCGTCAAGGCCTCGATGGCCTTCTGCATGGCCTTGGCCCGCTGCTTGTCGGGCCGGGTGGCCTCGGGCAGGGCGATATCCTCGGGAGCGCGAATCTCCTCGGCGAAGCGCAGTGTCTCGGCGCGCAGGATGCCTTTCTCGGCGATAATCGCCACCAGATACTCCTTGCCGCGCATGACGAAGGTGGCAATGCCGGCACGCCCGGCGGACTCCATGCTTTCCGCCAGCAGTCGGTAGGCCTTGGTCACGCCCTTGTCGGGGGTCATGAAGTAGGCGCGCTGGAAGTACATCGGGTCGATCTCGTCGAGGCCGACGAAGCGCTTGAGGTCGATCTCCTGGGACTTCTCCGGGGCCAGCGAGTCGAGTTCGCGCTCCTCCACCACCACGAACTCGTTCTTCTCCACCTCGTAGCCGCGGATTAGCTCGTCGTAGTCGAGCACGCGCTCCTCCTTCTCGCAGAAGTAGCGCCTTGCCAACGGTGTGCCCTGTGCGTCGACCATGCGCAGCGACACCGGCTTGGGGCGGTTGGCCGGGTAGAGGTTGACCGGCAGGCTGACCAGGCCGAAGGTGATGGTGCCCGACCACAGCGGGCGCGGGCCGCTGGCGTGGAAGCGCTTCTTCTCCTCGCCCTGGGCCGATTCGTTCTTCTCCTGCGTCTTGCGCTTTTCCTTTGGCTTGGTTTTGGATTTTTGGCTAGGCACGTTTGCGCTCCTTCTTCAGGCTGGCCTCGAGCGCCTTGGAGAGGTCGTCGGAGGCTTCGCGGCGGCGAATCGGCGTGACCTTGACGCTCTTGCCGCGCCGCTTGGCCTCGATCAGCTCCAGTACCCGCTCGCGGTACTCGTCATGGTATTCGTCGGGGTCGAACTCGGCCTCCAGCATGCCGATCAACTGGCGTGCCATGTCGAGTTCCTTGGCGTCCAGTGCCTTGCCCTTGGGCGGTTCCAGGGCGTCCACCGGCACTACCTGCTCCTCGTGGCGCAGCGACATCAGCATCGGCACGCCACGATGCAGGCGCAGGGCACCGACGTAGCTCTTCTTGCGCATGACCCAGCGTGCCAAGCCCTCCTTGCCGCTGTTTGCCAGCGCCTCGGCCAGGGCGAAATAGAGCGACTCGCTGCCGTCGGGGCCGAGGTAGTAGGGGCGGTCGTACCAGCGGTGATCGATCGCCTGCGGCGGCATGAAGCGGATCACTTCGATGTCGCGGCCCGAGTCCGGCTCCAGCGCCTCGAGCTCCTGTTTGTCGAATACCACCAGGCTGCCCTCGTCGGTGCGGTAGGCGCGGCGGGTCTCGGCGTGAGGCACGACCTCGTCGGTATCGGGGTTGACCATGGCTTGCTTGACCGGCGAGCGGTCCTTCGCATGCAGCAGGCGGAAGTGCACGCTGCGGTCCTGCACCGCGGAGTAGAGCTTCACCGGGACTTCCACCTCAGCGAAGCGGATCACGCCCTTCCACATCGCCCGGGCCGCCATCAGCGCTCCTCCTTGTGGCCTGCGTCTTCTTCATGACATTCGGGGCACAGCGTGTCGCGGTGCTCGAAGCGTGTCGCAACGCAGGCCGGGCAGATCGGCCGATCGCAGTAGATGCAGTGGTAGCCCGCCTCGTAGTGGAAGGTGCGCAGGCAGAACTGGCAGGTCTCGGGGCCGCTCTCCAGCCACCAGGGTGCTTCGCTCATGGCATTCTCTCCCGTTGGCATGGTCACCATCATTTTGCGCCCACGGCCTTGAGCAGCTTGGTATCCAGCGGGCGTGCCGCCTCGCTGAAGCCTGCCCAGGGATCCTCGCGCAGGGCCGCGAGCCGGCGGCGCAGGTTCTGCACGTTGTAGCGGTCGGCGCGCAGCGCGGCGTTTAACTCGTCCCAGCGGATCGGCACTGCTACCGGGGCGTTCTGGCGCGCGCGCACCGTATAGGAGGCCACCGCCGTGGCGCCGCGGCCGTTGCGCAGGTAGTCGATGAAGATGCGCCCCTCGCGCTTGGCCTTGGACATGTTGGTGGTGAGCCGCTGGGGATCGTCCTTGGCGTGAGCCTCGGCAATGCCCTTGGCGAAGGCCTTGGCCCGGTCCCACTCGGCGCTGGGTTCGATCGGCACCACCAGGTGCAGCCCCTTGCCACCGGTGGTACGCAGGAAGGGGGTGAGACCCAGCGACTCCAACCGCTCGCGCAAAGTGCCGGCGACGCGCAGGATCTCCTGCCAGGCGATGCCTTCGTCCGGGTCGAGATCGAACACCAGGCCGTCGGGCTGCTCGAGGTGATCGATGCGGCTGCCCCAGGGGTGGATCTCCAGCGCGCCGGCCTGTACCAGGCCGATCAGGTCGGCAGCGGACTCGACGTAGACGTATTCGGCGCTGCCTTTCTTCTCCGGCACGTCGATGCGCGGCACGCTGTGGGGAATGGCGCTGCGTGGGTGCTTCTGGAAGAAGCACTCGTCGTTGCGCCCCTGGGGGCAGCGCACCAATGACAGCGGCCGCCTGGCCAGGTGTGGCAGCACCCACTCATGGATCTGCTCGTAGAAGCGCGCCAGGTCGAGCTTGGTCAGTCCCTGCTCGGGGAATAGCACCCGGTCGGGGCTGGTGAGGCGCACGCCGAGCAGCGAGGTTTCGTCCTTGCGCTTGCGTGCGGCCGGTTTGTTCGGTGTCTGGTCCTGTGTCGAAGTGCCTTCGGCGGCCATCTCCTTGGTCGGGGTCATGCGAATCTCCTCCGGATTGCGGTCCTCACGCAGGCCGCGGAAGGCCGGATGGCGCAGGCGGCCGTCGCGGGTGCGTTCGGTGAATTCCACCTCGATCACCAGCTCCGGGCGCACCCAGTGCACGGCGCGGCTGTCCGGTACGCTGTCGTGAAAGGGGGAGCGCTTCACTTCGAGTTCCTGCAGGGTGGCGCTCAGCCGTTCGAGCAGTCGATGGCTGAAACCGGTGCCGACGCGCCCGGCGTAGATCAAACCCTGCTTGCCATAGGCGCCCATCAGCAGCGAACCGAAACCGCTGCGTGAGCCGCTGGGCTCGGTGTAGCCGCCGACCACGAACTCCTCGTGGCTGACGCACTTCACCTTCAGCCAGTCGCGGCTGCGCTTCTGCTGATAGCGGCTGTCGGCGCGCTTGCAGATGATGCCCTCGAGGCCCATCTGACAGGCGCGCGCGTGAAAGGCCTCGCCCTGAGCGTCGAGATGGTCGGAGTAGCGGATGGTGCCGGTGCCCGACTCCATGCCTGCCGCTTCGAGCAGTGCCGCGAGGGTACGTTTGCGCTGCAGCAGGGGCACGCCGGCCAGGTCGTATCCTGCCAGGTAGGGTAGGTCGAAGAGCTGGTAGACCAGGGCTGAGGTGCGGCCGCTGGAAAGCGCCTCCTGCAGCTCGCCGAAGCGGCTGATGCCATCCTTGCCCATGGCCACCACCTCACCGTCGAGCAGCGCCGAGTCCACTGGCAGCGCTTCGAGCGCGCGGGCGATCCCGGCAAAGCGCTGGGTCCAGTCCTTGCCATTGCGGGTGATCAGGCGCACGTCGCCCTTTTCGATGCGTGCCAACAGGCGATAGCCGTCGAGCTTGATCTCGTGGATCCACTCGCTCTGGGTGGGCACCTCGCGGGCCAGGGTGGCCAACTGCGGCTTCAGCTCCTTTGGCAGCCTGGCCTTGCGCGCGCCGTCGAGGTCGCCGGGGTCGGGAACCTCGGGTGTGTCGGCGCCCCAGGTATCGTCGCGATCATCGGCGATCTCGCCCATGCTGCGACCGCTGACGATGCTTTCGTCCAGATCCACCGTCAGCGATGCGTCCATGCGCGACTGATCGTCGTGGCGCTTGATCATCAACCAGTTGCGTCCGTGCTTGTCCTGGCGCTTGCCGCTCATGCGGGTCAGGGTCCAACTGCCCTTGAGCCGCTCGCCGTCGAGTTCTATGTCGATCCGATCCGGCTTGGATTTGCCCTTGAGCTGCCAGGTGCCGCGGTCCCACAGCATGACGGTACCGCCGCCGTAGGATTTCTCCGGTATCACGCCTTCGAACTCGCCGTACTCCAGCGGGTGATCTTCCACCTCCACGGCCAGACGCTTCTCGCCGGGTTCGAGGCTCGGCCCCTTGGGCAGCGCCCAACTCCTGAGCACGCCGTCCTGCTCCAGGCGCAGGTCGAAGTGGTCATGGCTCGCCGCGTGCTTGTGCATGACGTAGAGGTTGCCCGTTACCGATTCCTTGTCGGCTCCGCCGGCAGGCTCGCGGGTGCGCTCGAAGTCGCGCTTGCGACGGTACTCCTCGAGTTTCTCCATCGGCTCCATCCTTGGCCGCTGAGTTTCCGACACAAAGCCACATCTTCAGCCTAGCTGCGCACTCCCGAGGTGCAAATGCCACCAGCAGGAGGCGCGGCGCGCGGCCAGGTCTACCCGTCATTTTGGGTTCCGTTGTGTTTCCCGTGGTGCTCTTGAGTAAAGAATCGTCTTGACCGTGGAACCTTCGGCGTCGGCTCCTTATCTTGTGAAGGGTAAGGAAGCAGGGAGTCCCGGGATTGGGGCTCCGGATCGATACCGTCATGGAGACAGATGGATGAAGCGGAACATTTTTGTCGTGGCGCTGGAGGATCAGCAGCGCGAGGAGCTGGAAACCTTGCGCCACTCCGATCAGTTCGAGGTGCACAGCCTGCTGTCGGTCAAGGCAGCCGTCGAGTCGCCCAGTTTTTCCTTCGACGAACTCTTGGACCAAGCGCGCAAGAAGCTCGAAGCGTTCGATGGCTCCATCGATGCCATCGTGGCCCAATGGGATTTCCCCACCAGCGTGCTGGTACCCATTCTGTGTCGTGAGTACGGCATTCCCTCGCCTTCGGTGGAGAGCGTACTCATGTGCGAACACAAGTACTGGAGCCGACTCGAGCAGCAGAAGGTCATTCCCGAAGTCGTACCCGAGTTCTGCGCCGTCGACCCTTTTGCGGAGGACCCGCTATCCCAGGTGACGCTGGAATACCCGTTCTGGATCAAGCCGGTCAAGGCATTCTCTTCCCACTTGGGCTTCAGGATCGAGAACGACGAGCAGTTCCATGCCGCCATCGAGGAGATTCGCCAGGGTATCCGCCAGCTCGGCGATCCGTTCAACGAAGCCCTGCGCCACGCCGAGCTGCCATCGCACATACAGGAAATGGACGGCAACTCCTGCATCGCCGAGCAGATCGTTTCCGGGGTGCAAGGCGCACCTGAAGGCACGGTCTACCGCGGTGAGTTCAATGTGCATGGCATCATTGCCCAGCCCAACTCGGTCAACAAGGAGATCCCCTACGACCGGCTGGAGTACCCGAGCAATCTGCCCGAGCGCATCCATCGGGAAATGATCGACGTTTCGCGTCGCTTCCTCGAGCACATCGGCTATGACAACGGCTGCTTCAATGCCGAGTTCATGTGGGACGAGGAAAATGACAGGCTGTGGTTGATCGAGGTGAACACCCGGATCTCACAGTCCCATAGCGAGATCTTCATCATGGTCGACGGCATGTCCAACCACGAGGTGGCGGTCGACATCGCCTTCGGCGAGCGTCCCTCGCTGGCCAACCGGCAGGGCGTGGCGGCGGTAGCCGCCAAGTGCTACATCCCCTACGAACATCGCGACGGCATCGTCAAGCGGGTGCCGAGCGAAGCGGAGATCGAGGCGCTTGCCGAGCGTTTTCCGGGCACCAAGGTGCGGATCGACGTGGAGCCTGGCACTCGCCTGGGCGAGCTGCTGCACCAGGACAATTTCTGCTATCGCCTGGGCACCCTTTACGTGGCCGGGGAGGATCACGATCAGATCGAGGAGCGCTACAGAGCCTGTCTGGAGGCCCTCGAATTCGAGATCGAACCCATCGAATGAACCCGCAAGGAGGAACCATGAGCGTCATGGATTCGTTTCCCTACCAGGTTCGCGAGATAGAGAACGTCTTCATTCCCATGCGTGATGGGGCTCAACTGGCGGCCAGGATCTGGCTGCCGGAAGAGGCCGAACGCGCGCCGATGCCGGCGATACTGGAGTACATCCCATACCGCAAGCGTGACATCACCCGCGCGCGCGACAACGCCAATCACGCCTACATGGCCGGGCATGGCTATGTCTGCGTGCGGGTGGACATGCGCGGCAGCGGCGACTCGGACGGCGTGGTCACGGATGAGTACACCCAGCAGGAGCAGGAGGACGCCGTCGACGCCATCGCCTGGCTCGCCGAGCAGTCCTGGTGCGACGGCAACGTCGGCATGATGGGCATCTCCTGGGGCGGCTTCAACAGCCTGCAGGTGGCCGCCCGGCGGCCACCTGCACTGAAGGCGATCATCAGCATCTGCTCGAGCGACGATCTTTACGCCGACAACATGCACTACATGGGCGGCTGCCTGCTCGGCGACAACCTCTCCGAAGCCACGGTCATGTTCGCCTTCAACAGCCTGCCGCCGGACCCGCAGATCGTCGGCAACCGCTGGCGCGACATGTGGTTCGACCGCATGGAGAACAGCGGCCTGTGGCTCGAGCCCTGGCTAGAGCACCAGCGTCGCAGTGCCTACTGGACGACCAGTTCGGTGAACGAGAACTATGCGGCGATCCAGTGTCCGGTCTATGCCATCGGCGGCTGGGCGGATGGCTTCACCAATACCGTGCTGCGACTGATGCAGCACCTCGAGGTGCCGCGCAAGGGACTGATCGGGCCCTGGGGCCACAAGTATCCGCATCAGGGGCTGCCGGGGCCGGCCATCGGCTTTCTGCAGGAGGCGCTGCGCTGGTGGGATCATTGGCTGAAGGGCCGCGAGACGGGCATCATGGACGAGCCCATGCTGCGTGCCTGGCAGCAGGACAGCGTACCGCCCGATACCTCCTACGAAGAGCGGCCGGGGCGCTGGATCGGGGAGTCCGCCTGGCCCTCGGCCAACGTCAGCCAGCGGCGCTACAGGCTTGGCCCTTACACCATTCACATGGGCGAAGGCCACGGCGGGCCTCACCAGCGTAACGGGCAGGAGAGCGCCCTGGCGCTGCAGTCGCCGCTCAGCGTGGGCCTGGCGGCGGGCAAATGGTGCTCCTACGCCGCCACGCCGGACCTGCCCGGCGACCAGCGCGAGGAGGATGGCGGCTCGCTGATCTTCAGCAGCCGCGAGCTGGCCGAGCCCGTGGATATCTTCGGCATGCCCGAGATCGAACTCGAGATCTCCAGTCACAAGCCACAGGCCATGCTCGCCGTGCGCCTCTCGGACGTGGCACCAGACGGCAAGTCGACCCGGGTGACCTACGGCCTGCTCAATCTCTCCCACCGCGACAGTGACGCCAACCCCGAGCCGCTGGTGCCGCATCGGCGTTATCGGGTGCGTATCCCGATGAACGGTATCGCTCAGCGCTTTCCGGCGGGGCATCAGCTGCGCGTCTCCGTTTCCACCTCCTATTGGCCGTTGGCCTGGCTGCCGCCGGGGCCGGCTCAGGTCGATATCTACCCCGACGGCAGCGAGCTGATACTGCCCGAGCGAACCCCGGGGGAAGAGGATCGGCGCCTGCCGGAGTTCGACGAGCCCGAAGAAGCGCCACCGCTGAAGGTGCACACCTATGCGGCCAGCGAGCACAACTGGCTACTGCATCGCGACCTGGCGAGCAAGGAATCGACGCTCGAGGTGATCAACGACCAGGGCCACTTCCGTATCGAGGACATCGGTACCGAAGTGAGGCGCAGCACCCGCGAGTGGTACAGCACCTTCAACGACGACTTCACCTCGGCGCGCGGTGAAACCTATACCGAGCGTGCGTTCAAGCGCGACGACTGGAACGTCGAGGTCTACACGCGCACGGTGCTGAGCTGCGACGAGAGCAACTTCTACATCCACGCCCAGCTCGATGGCTACGAAGACGATTACCGGGTGTTCTCCAAGAACTGGGAAAAAGTGATACCGCGCGACCACATGTGACCCGTCACACCGTGCGACGAGGACCACGCCGCTCGGATGAAATTAGTGCGGATGACAATAGCGCCGTGCCTTCGGGCACGGCGCTATTGTCTGGGTATGCGCTCACGTCTCGGCATGGCGCGTGCGAGTCGGCCAGGGTGGCGCTGAGGGGGCCGTGCTGCTGCGCTGCAAGGCGCAGTCACGACGCAAAAAACCCCGGCGGGAGCCGGGGAAGCGAGGGGCCTACGGAAAATTCACAGGGGCTATCAAGAAACGGCGCTCTACGGCAACGATGCGCTCAGGTCTTGGCGCGCAGGTCGCTGTCCTCCGAGCGTTCCAGGAACTGCTGCGTGACCTCGTCGAGGTGATTGCCGAGCCACTCGGCCATGGCTTCCTCTTCCTTGAGGATCTCTTCGCAGATACGGGCGATCTCGGGCTTGCCCACCTTGTTGGCCGCCTGAATCAGTACCTTGTAGCTGGAGATCTCGAAGTGCTCGAAGGCATAGCTGGCCATGGCACCCTTGACCACTTCATCGCCGGCCATCATGCCGCTCATGCCCTGACCGAAAGCGGCCAGCTTGCCGCCCAGGTCCTTGACGGCCGAAAGATCGGAGCCGAGCAGCGCGATGCACTGCTCAAGCCTTTCCGTCTGGCCGCGCGTCTCGGTCAGGTGCTGCTCGATGCGCGCTTTCAGCTGCGGGTAATGCTCCAGGCGGCTGGCCTGAGCCTCGAGCATCTTCTCCGCCTGCTTCTCCATGGCGTGCGCGTCGCGCAGCCAGTCTTCCAGATGCTTGGGGCTTTGCGGTTCGGTACCCATCGGTTCTCTCCTTAGATGTCATCCATGATGGTTCCGCCGATTCACTTCGGCGGGTTGATCTGCTCTTCCTGAGCGCCGGAGTGAGGCTTGGCCGGGCCCAGCTTGGGCTCCTGTCCCTCCGGTGCCGGCTGGTTCCGCACCGAGAATTCGCCGCGACCGTCGAACGACGGGCCTTCGCTCCAGCGACCCTTGGGCGCTTCCTTGTCCAGCAGGGTGTTGAGGTAGTAGTAGGAATGCTCCGTCGCCTCGTGTGCCTCGGGCGTGGCGTTGGGAATCGGCAGTTGAGCTTCGAGGCCGCCCATTTCCTCTATCACGGCCAGCCACTGCTGCTGATGGGCCGTATCGCGGGCGATGAGGAAGGCGAGGAAGTCCTTCATGCCGTGATCGTCGGTCCAGTTGTAGAGCCGCGATGCCAGCACGCGACCGCCTGCCTCGGCAGTGACGTTGGCCAGCATGTCCGCACCGATGTTGCCGGTGGCGTAAATGTGGCTCATGTCGAACGGTACGCCATTGGCGTTTTCCGGTAGTGCGGCAAGGCCGGAGGAAAGTAGATGGCGCGGGTTGGTACCACCCAGAATGGCGTGTACCACCGGGTCCTTGGCCGAAGCTTCCTGATAGGAGACCGGAGCGCCCTCCAGATTGAGGGCGACGGCGTGGCCGAGCATCTCGATATGCGAGAGCTCCTCGGTGGCCGTCGAGATCAGCATGTCGCGAATGCGGTCGTCGCCGCGAGCGCCCATGGCTTGAAAGAAGTACTGCATGGCGACCCGGATCTCGCCCTCGACGCCACCGATCGCCTGCTGCAGCAGCATGGCGAATTCGGGATCCGGCTTGTCGACCTTGACCGGGTATTGCAATTTCGACGAGTGATGAAACATGGTGCCTCCTGCTGCACGACACTATGACAACCACCCTTCCAACACGGTAGCCCCTGGCGGGGCAAAGCCGGGTATGGCTTGCCTGTCAACGGAAGGAAATGGTTGAAAGGCACGGTCTGCCGGAGCGGAACTCCGACAGACCGTGATCGGCCAGGCGCTCAGTGGCCTTGGCTCTTGCCGCCCTTGCGGCCGGCTTCGGAGGCTTTCTGACGGTCGTTGGCGAAATTGCCCCCGCTGTTCTGGCCGCCCTTCTGGCCGGCCTGAGAGGCCTTCTGCGGATCGTTGGCGAAGTTGCCGCTACTGCGCTGGCCGCCCTTCTGGCCGGCTTCGGAGGCCTTCTGCGGGTCGTTGGCGAAGTTGCCGCTGCTGCGCTGGCCGCCCTTCTGGCCGGCTTCGGAGGCCTTCTTCGGGTCGTTGGCAAAATTGCCGGGGTTCTGGTTACGCTGTGCCATGGGTCTGCTCCTTGAGGTTCCGTTCGTACACGTAGTGCTTCGTGTACTGAGTACTTCCATTTACCGGGAATCCGGCACTGCTGGCATCTGCCATCGTCTTTGAAGATAGGTGTCGGGTTTCTCCGCTATCAAGGACGTTGCTGTATCCATGTGAAACGGAAGTTGTCCCGTTTCCGCCGCGTGTATTGGCATGGAAGGGCGCAAGACGAATGAATTGTCGACAGCGGCTTCCATGCGCTTGGGAAGCGCCCAAGCATGGGGTAACATGCGGTGAACAATCGAAATAGCCCCCTGTGTGGCGGCCGTAGGCCCCGTGCTCGAGGAACCGGAGGAGAATCCATGGCCTTTGCCCAGAAATTCATCGTTGCCGATGACCATCCGCTGTTCCGCGCAGCGCTGACCCAAGCGTTGCGCCAACTGGCACCCCAGGCCGAGATCGTCGAAGCCGATACCATGGAGGCGACCTGCGAGGTGGTGACGCGTCATCCAGATGCCGATCTGATCCTGCTTGACCTGCACATGCCGGGAGCCCACGGTTTTTCCGGCCTGATTCAACTGCGCGGCCAGACGCCGGACATTCCGGTGGCGGTGGTTTCCGGCAGCGATGAGCCGCACGTGGTGCGCCGCGCCATCGATTATGGCGCCTCCGGCTTCATTCCCAAGTCCTCATCCCTGCAGCTGATCGCCGAGGCAGTCGGTGAGATCCTCGACGGCGAGGTGTGGCTACCCAAGGAGCTGGCCGACACCCTGGGCGATGCCAACGAGGAGGAGACCCGTTTCGCCGAGGCCATCGCGTCGCTCACCCCGCAGCAGTTCCGCGTGCTCAACATGCTCACCGAAGGGCTGCTCAACAAGCAGATCGCCTACGAGCTGAACGTCTCCGAGGCCACCATCAAGGCCCACGTGACTGCCATCCTGCGCAAGCTGGGCGTGCACTCCCGCACCCAGGCGGTCATCGCAGCTCAGAAACTCGAGGTGGAGCCGCCCAAGGTCGAGTCCTGACCGACCCGCGTCACAGGCAGCCCCAAACGCAACGACCGCCGGAGAACATCCGGCGGTCGTTGCGTTTGTGCAGTGTTTCCTTGGGCGGCGGTCAACCTTCCTGTCGGGCCGCCCGGCTGGCCTGCAGCGTGCGGGTCAGCAGGGCGCGCAGAGCGGCGGGGCGCACCGGCTTCTGCAGCAGGTGGTAGCCGCTGCGGCGAATCACCTCGGCCACCTCCTCGGTGCGGTCGGCGGTGATCACGATGCCCGGCACGGCGCTCTCCAGCCTTTCGCTCAACGCCTCGAGGGCCATCAGGCCGGTCACTTCGTTGTCGAGGTGGTAGTCGGCCAGGATGGCGTCCGGCTCGCCGTCGAGATTGCGCAGCACCGACTTGGCGCCGCCGATGGTGGTCGCGGTATAGACCTCGCAGCCCCAGCCGGAAAGCATCGCCTTCATGCCTTCGAGGATCAGCGTCTCGTTGTCGATGCACAGCACGCGGGTGCCGACCAACTTGTTGCCTACGCGGCGTGATGAAGCGGCTTCTTCGGCCTGCTCGGACTCGCTGCGTGGCGCCACCACCGGCACGCTGACGGAGAACATGGTGCCGATGCCTTCGCGGGAGAAGACCCTGATCGGATGGTCGAGCACCCGGCTCATACGGTCGGCGATGGAGAGGCCGAGCCCCAGCCCCTTTTCGCTCTCCTTGTGGCGCGATGCCTGATCCAGGCGGCGGAATTCCTGGAAGATCTCCGCCTGTTTGGATTCGGGAATGCCCGGGCCCGAGTCCCATACTTCGATGGTCAGGCGCGACCCACGGCGCCGGCAGCCCAGCAGCACGCGCCCCTCCTGGGTATAGCGCAGCGCGTTCGAGAGGAAGTTCTGAACGATTCGGCGCAGCATCTGCGGGTCGCTGTCGACCCAGATGCGGGTCGGTACCACCACCAGGTCGAGGCCGCGCTCTTCGGCCATCACCTCGAACTCGGCGCGCAGCGGTCGGAAGATGTCCGCCAGGGCAAAGTGGTTGCGCCGCGGCGTCAGGGCACCGGCATCGAGCTTGGAGATGTCGAGCAGGGTGCCGAGCAGCTCCTCGGCGGCCTGCAGCGAGTTGTCGATATGGCCGATGGTGCGCTTCATGTCCGCCGCATCCATCTCGTTGGAGAGGGCCGAGGTGAACAGACGCGCGGCGTTGAGCGGTTGCAGCAGGTCGTGGCTGGCGGCGGCCAGGAAGCGGGTCTTGGAAGCGTTGGCATCCTCGGCGACCTGCTTGGCCTGACGCAGCGCCTGCTCGGCCTCGGCCCGCACCCGGTTCTCCTGGCGCAGTGCGGTGTTGGCTTCTGACAGCGCCTGGGTACGCTCGCGCACCCGTTCCTCCAGGGTTTCGTTGGTCTCCTTGAGTGCGATCTCGGCCAGGCGCCGCTCGGTGATGTCCTGGTAGAGCGAGAAGAAGCCGAGAATGGCGCCGCTGTCGCCGAAGTGCGGCGTATAGGTCACCAGCATGTAGCGCAGGTCGTCGCCGAGGTGCATCGACACCTCGAAGCTGACCCGCTCGCCGGCCAGCGCCCGGCGTATCCAGGGCTCGCGCTCCTGTGCCATCTCGTCGCTGATGACGGAGTTGACGTGCTTGCCGATGACCTCGTTGCGGTCGATGCCGAAGGCCTGTTCGTAGGCACGGTTGGTGAAGAGGTAACGGCACTCCTTGTCGAAATAGGCGATCAGCGCCGGCACGTTGTCGGTGTAGATACGAATGTTGTTCTCGGAGCGAATCAGCGCTTCCTCGATGCGCTTCTGCTGGGTGATGTCCTGATAGGTGTAGACGAAGCCGCCGCCCGGCATAGGATTGCCCTGCACCTCGAGCACGCTGCCGTCCTGGCGATAGCGCACGTAGCGGTGGGGCTGGCCGTCGCGGATGTTGTCGATCAGCAGCTGCACGTGCTCTTCCGGGTCGCCGGGGCCGTATTCGCCGTTGTGGGCGTTGTAGCGGAAGATCTTGTCGATCGGCGCACCCACACGGATCAGATGATCGGGAAAGCGGAACAGCTCGAGATAGCGCTGGTTCCACACCACCAGGCGCATGTTCTGATCGACCACGCTGATGCCCTGATTGATGTTCTCGATGGTGGCCTGCAGCAGGGCGCGGTTGAACTCCAGCACCTGAGAGGCCTCGTCGACGATGGAGATCACGTCGGAGATGCCGATGCCGCGGCCCTGCAGCGCCGAGTTGACCACGATGCGCGCCGAGGAGGCGCCGAGCACCGAGGCCAGGAAGCGCTCGGTGAACTGGATCACGTCGATGGAGGCACGGTTGCCGTCTTCCAGCGGCTTGCCGGTGCGCCGGGCGTAGTCGTCGAAGGCGCGGGCCACCTGGCCGGCACCGAGGAAGCGTTCGCACAGCACCTTGAGATCGCCCACCGTGGTGGCGCCGGTCCAGGGGCGGTTGACCGAGGTCTGGCGGGTCTCGACGCTGTCGACGAACAGCGAGGCCTGAATGCGCTCAACCACCCGCTGCGAGGTGATCTGGGAGACGAAGATGTAGCAGAACAGGTTGATACCGAGCGAGAGCATCACGCCGTGAGTGAAGGAGTCGCCGAAATTGAGCCCGAACAGGGCGGTGGGCGTCAGCCACGGGTGGCCGAAGGGGCCGCCGCTGAGCCAGTGGGCCGGCAGCACGCCGCCCTGGATCATCGCCGGCATCAGCAGGCTGTAGGCCCAGATGGCAAAGCCGGCGTTCATGCCCACGATCACGCCCAGACGGTTGCCGCGCTTCCAGTAGAGCCCGCCGATCAGGGCCGGGGCGAACTGCGCCGCGGCGGCGAAGGAGAGCATGCCGATCGAGGCCAGCGAGGTGAATTCGCCGATCAGCTGATAGAAACCGTAAGCCAGAAGCAGAATGACGCAGATGGTAATGCGTCGGGCCTTCAATACCAGCCGCCCGTAGTCGCGGGGCCTGGCATCCAGCCAGCGCATACGGAACAGCAGCGGGATCACGATCTCGTTGGAGATCATGATCGATACCGCCACCGTGGCCACGATCACCATGCCGGTGGCGGCGGAGAAGCCGCCGATATAGGTGAGCAGGGTCAGCCACTGCTGCTCGGCGGCCATGGGCAGCGCCAGCACGAAGGTGTCGGGCTCCACCGAGCCGTCGGGGAACAGGGCCAGGCCGGCGGCGGCGATGGGCAGAATGAAGAAGGCAAACGCCACCAGGTAGAGCGGGAACAGCCAGCGTGCCTTGGCGGCATCGCTGGGGTGCGTGTTCTCCACCACGGCGACGTGGAACTGGCGCGGCAGGCAGAAGATCGCCAGCATGGCCAGCAGTGTCTGTGCCCAGAAGCCGCGGCCGAAGTCCTGGTCGGCCAACTGACGCTGCAGCTCCAACTGGGTGTCGGCCAGCGCCATCAGTTCGCCGAGCCCGTCGAACATGCCCCAGGTGACGTAAGCGCCCAGGATCATGAAGGCCAGCAGCTTGACCATCGACTCGAAGGCGACGGCGTGGATCAGGCCCTCATGGTGCTCGGTAGCGTCGGTGTGGCGGGTACCGAACAGAATGGCGAAGGCAGCCATGACCAGCGCGACGAAGAACGCCGTATCGGCGAACACCGGCGTATGGGTGATGTCGGCCGCATCCGTCAGCACGGCGAAGGAGGTCGCCACGGCTTTCAACTGCAACGCGATATAGGGCAGCGTGCCGATCAGTGCCACCAGACTGGCGAACGCGGCCAGCGACTGCGTCTTGCCGTAACGCGAGGCGATGAAGTCGGCGATCGAGGTGATGTTCTGGCGCTTGGCCACGCGAATCATCTTGGCCAGTATCGGCCAGAACAGCAGGAAGGTGAGAATCGGCCCCACGTAAATGCTGGCGAACGACCAGCCGGCGGTGGCTGCCTGGCCCACCGCGCCGTAGAAGCTCCAGGAGGTACAGTAGATGGCCAGCGCCAGAATATAGATGGCCGGACGTTTGCGACTGGAGCCGCGCTGGCGTGCGTTACGGTCGCCCAGCCAGGCGATGCCGAACAGAACGGCGATATAGAGCAGTGAAACGGCGATCAGCAGCCAGCCGGCAAACATGCATTCTCCCCCCGGTAACTGCAGACCATTCTAAAGCGATATCGACCCGAGAACACTCGGGCCGACAGGACAGCGAAAGACGCCGTGCCGACGGTTCGACGCTACCAGGGAGAGCAAACGGCCTCGAGCAGGCGTGATCCCTCGTTGAGCCGGCGCATGGCCTCCGTACGGGGCTGGCGGGTCTCTTCGCTCAGCGGCACCATCTCGGCCGTGGCGCAGTTCATCAGATAGGGCTGATGGCTCAGGCGATCGACGTACTCCTTCTCGAAGCGATACAGGATGAACTCGACCAGTTGCTGGTCGTTCGCCTCGCGCGCCACCATGCTGCTCTGGTCGACCACGCTGAAGGCTACCGTGAGCGGATACAGATAGGTCCAGGGGCGCCACGGCATGCTGTCCTGTTCGGTTTGCACCACGCGCGCCGTGGGCGGCAACTGCTCCAGCTTGTGATCGAGCCAGGAGTATTCGTAGTGGATCTGGTAGCCCAGCATACCCAGCCCGGCGAAGACCGGGATGATCCACTTCGGCAGCCGGTTGCCACTGGCCATGCGCAGTATCAGGCCGATACCCGCCGCCCCCAGGGCGGCGAAGACCGCCGCGATCAAGTGCCATATCATGACGCCACCTTTATCAATGCAATCGGGCTTCCCGGTGGGAAGCCCGATCTGGTTCGGTTCCCGGCCCTGGGGCAGGGCCGGGGGGTGATTATGGCTTAGTGGCCGGTCGCTGCGCCAGCGCCTTTCGGGTAGCGCACGCTCTCGACCAGTTCCTGGATCTCCTGCGGCGGCTCCTCGGTGGCGCTGGAGACCGCGTAGGCCACGGCGAAGTTGATCATCGCACCCACTGCACCGAAGGAGAGCGGTGAGATGCCGAGCAGCCAGTTGGCCTCCACGTTCGCCAGCATGTTGGTGCCCGGAATGAAGAACCAGCCCAGGTAGGTGAAAATGTACAGCAGGGTGGAGATCAGGCCGGCCAGCATGCCGCAGATGGCCCCCTTGCTGTTCATCCGGGTGGAGAAGATACCCATCATCAGCACCGGGAACAGCGAGGCGGCGGCGATGCCGAAGGCGAGTGCTACCACCTGGGCCGCGAATCCTGGTGGATTGAGGCCGAGGTAGGTTGCCAGCAGGATGGCACCGGCCATGGAGATCCGGGCCGCCAGCATTTCACCCTTCTCGGAGATGCTCGGGTTGATGGTGTTCTTGATCAGGTCATGACTGATGGCGGAAGAGATCGCCAGCAGCAGGCCTGCCGCGGTGGAGAGTGCCGCCGCGATACCGCCCGCCGCGATCAAGCCGATGACCCAGCCCGGCAGGTTGGCGATTTCCGGGTTGGCCAGTACCAGGATGTCGTTGTTCACCGTCAGTTCGTTGCCTTCCCAGCCAAGCTCGCTGGCGATGGGCTGGAAGCCCGGGTTGGCATCGTTGTACATCTGGATGCGACCGTCGTTGTTGCGATCGGTGAAGGTGATCAGGCCGGTGTCTTCCCAGGTGCGAATCCAGTCCGGACGCTCCTCGTAGAGGATCGGGTTGGCCAGTGCCTCCTGGTAGTCTTCCACCTGTCCGGCCATTTCCGGGAAGATGGTGGTGGCCAGGTTGAGGCGAGCCATGGAGCCCACGGCGGGCGCGGTCAGGTAGAGCAGGGCAATGAATACCAGTGCCCAGCCGGCGGACCAGCGTGCATCGGCGACCTTGGGGACGGTGAAGAAGCGGATGATGACGTGGGGCAGACCGGCGGTACCGATCATCAGCGACAGGGTGAACAGTACCATGTTCAGCTTGTTGTCGACGTCGGCGGTGTAGTCGCGGAAGCCCAGCGCCGTTACTACTTCATCGAGCTTGGCCAGCAGCGGCACGCCGGACTCGGTGTGGGTGCTGAACATACCGAACATCGGGATGGGGTTGCCGGTCAGCTGCATGGCGATGAACACGGCGGGAATGGTGTAGGCGATGATCAGTACGATGTACTGGGCCACCTGAGTGTAGGTGATGCCTTTCATGCCGCCGAATACCGCATACAGGAAGACGATGCCTGCGGCGATCCAGATACCGGTACTGCTGGGCACCTCGAGGAAGCGCGAGAAGGCCACGCCGGCGCCGGTCATCTGGCCGATAACGTAGGTCACCGAGGCCACGATCAGACAGATTACCGCGACCACACGGGCGGTCTTGCTGTAGAAGCGGTCGCCGATGAAGTCGGGCACGGTGAACTTGCCGAACTTACGCAGGTAAGGGGCAAGCAGCATGGCCAGGATGACGTAGCCGCCGGTCCAGCCCATCAGGAAGGTCGAGTTGGCGTAGCCGCCGGAAGCCAGCAGACCGGCCATGGAGATGAAGGAGGCCGCTGACATCCAGTCGGCCGCCGTGGCCATGCCGTTGGTGACCGGATGGACGCCGCCGCCGGCGACGTAGAAGTCCTTGGTGGAGCCGGCTCGCGCCCAGATGGCGATGCCGATGTAGAGGGCGAACGAGCCGCCCACGAAGAGCAGGTTGATGGCAAACTGACTCATGCTGGTTTACTCCCCCAGGCCGAACTTCTGATCGAGCTTGTTCATCTTCCAGGCGTAGAAGAAGATCAGGCCGATAAAGGTGAGGATGGAGCCCTGCTGAGCGAACCAGAATCCGAGGTCGGTGCCGCCGATCGGGATCCCCGAGAGCAGGGGCCGAAACAGCATGGCGCAGCCGTAGGAAACGAACGCCCAGACGATCATGCATCCGGTTATGAGGCGGACGTTCGCCTTCCAGTATTCAGCAGCATTGATCTTGTCATCTGCCATAGTGATGCTCTCCACTTGTTGTTAAAGGTTGGGGAAGTCGCACAGAGAGATGCCATATTTCATCAGGGGGATGCACTGAGCGAGTCGAGTCGGGGGCATGAGCGAAGGCCTGTCGGCGCCCGAGGATCTCTTGCTCCCTGCGTACATCCGCGCTTCCCGCTACGACCGGTTATCCATTGGTCGAGTCGCATTATCCAGGTGCGATCACCCTGTATGACTCATGAGCAATACTGGTCAATAAACTCAAAAAATAAAATCCCAGACTTTGGTATCATGAGTAAATTGCAATAAAGGGTTTCTTGTAAATTTTCTTTGTTTTCAATTGGATGCGATTGTCTCCCGCCGTGCCGTCGGATGGCTGGGAAGTTGATGATAGGACGATTGTCTAGCATTGAACTTTTGTCTATTAGCTGTTTTGTTTAGATCGCCCCTCTCTCTTCAAGTCGCTCAGATGTTCTGAAAAAGAGTTCTTTGGACGTTGGTCTAGGTTATCTCCCAAATCTTGGGGCTGTTATCCTGCCTCGAGGATGCAAGCAGTGCTTCTGCCAAGGCTTCGAAGGAAAGGGGCGCTGCTATTGTTGTTCGAGGCAACAGGGACGTGTAGGGCAAAGTCCGGGGTAACTCGTAAAACGACCGGGCTGCCAAACTTCCCTGCGGGCTCGCTCGGCTGCCGGTGTCGCTGCCCGGCGCTCCTGGTATTCGCGATGAACCGAGGCATGGTGGCCGTACCACGGGGGTAACGAGATGGTCGATGTCGATCTTTCCCAACCACCTTTCTCCTTTCTTGATGAGGAGGGGCGGGAGCGCATCCGTCATGGCATCGACCTGGCCTATTTCGACCGCGACGAGATCATTCTCGAGACCGGCCAGCCGGGAGAATATGTCTTCCTCATTCACAAGGGGGAGGTGGCGGAGCTGGATACCACCCAGCCCGGCGCACGTGAGCGCATCGGCCACTACACGGCGGGCGATCTTTTCGGCGCCATCAGCATTCTCAACGGCAAGAGCCGCTATCGTTTCCGCGCCGAGCAGGAGAGCCTGTGCTATTTGCTGCCCAAGGCGCTGTTCCTGCAGCTGTGCGATGACTGTCCGGCATTTGCCGAATTCTTCCGCCAGACGCTGGCGCACAAGGCCCGGCTGCTGACCGAGCAGCGCGCCGAAGGCGGTGTGACCATGGCCGGCTTCATGTTGGCCCGGGTCAGCGAGTGCATGCGCCCGCCGCTGTGCATGTCAGCCGACACCACCATCGCCGAGGCGGTGGCGAAACTGCATGAAAGCCATGCCGACAGCCTGTTGGTGGAAGGCCCCGACGGGGTCGGCATGGTGACCAAGACCGATCTGCTAAACGCGCTGGTGTTGAAGGGGCTGGAGAAGCAGAGCCCGCTGCAGGCCATCGCCAACTTCGAGCTGGTGACGGTGAGTCCCGGTCAGTACCTGTTCGAGGTGTTGGTCATGATGACCCGCTTCAAGGTGGAACGGGTCGTGGTCATCGAGCAGGGGCGCCCCATCGGGGTGGTCGAACTCACCGACGTGCTCAGTTATTTCTCCAGTCGCAGCTACGTGGTGAGCCTGCAGGTGGAGCAGGCGGACAGTCTCGATGCCCTGTATCGTGCCAGTCGTCGCACCCCCGAACTGGTCAAGGCGCTGATGGCTCAAGGCGTCAAGCTGCGCTTTGCCATGGGCCTGTTGGCGGCGCTCAACGGACGCATCATGTCCAAGGCGTGGGGCTTCCTCATCGATGAACGCTATCACCGCGACAGTTGCCTGATGGTGATGGGCAGCGAAGGTCGCGGCGAGCAGATTCTCAAGACCGATCAGGACAACGGCCTGATTCTCGCCGACGGGCTCGAGTGGCCGGACGTGGGCGAGCAGATGCAGCGCCTCACCGAGACCTTGATCGAGCTCGGTTATCCGCCCTGTCCCGGCAACATCATGGTCAACAACCCGGAGTGGGTGGGCAGCGTCTCGCAGTGGCGCGAGCGCATCGCGCGCTGGGCCGAGAAGCGCGACGGCGACAGCCTGATGAAGCTGGCCATCATGCTCGACTCCCACTCGGTGGCCGGCAACCCCGCGCTGCTCGACCGCGTGCGTCAGTCGCTGTTCGAGCAGTGCTCCCGCGATGAGCTGCTGCTCTCCTACTTTGCGCGTACGGCACTGCGCTTCTCCACCCCGTTGACCCTGTTCGGTTCGCTGAAGAAGCCGCAGCACGGGATCGACATCAAGAAGGGCGGCATCTTTCCGATCGTTCACGGCGTACGCACCATGGCGCTGGAACGACGCATTCAGCCGACCTCGACGCTCGAGCGGCTCGAGGCCCTGGCCGCGGACGGACGGCTGGAGGCGCGGGTGGCCGAGGATCTCGCCGAGGCGCTATCGCTGTTCACCGAGCTGCGCCTGAAGCAGCAGCTCGAGCGTCTCGACGGCGAACCCAACAGCAAGAGCCCCGACCGCGTGGTGGTCCAGCAGCTTTCATCGCTGGAGCGCGACCTGCTGCGTGAGGCATTGCATATCGTCAAGGACTTCAAACAGAGCCTGTCGCAACGCTATCACCTCGAATACACCTGAGGACGTTGCACAGCCAAGGACAACAGGAGGTTTGCCATGTTTCGCGCCCTGCGTCGTGCCAACGACCGCCGCCGTCATGCCGGTGGCGAGTACGGTTGGCTGTTCCATCCCTATACCGGCGACGAACTGGTGGCCATCGACTGCGAAACCACCGGCGTCGATACGCGTACCGCTGAGCCCGTCTCCATCGGGGCGGTCAAGGTGCGCGGCGACAGGGTGCTCACCAGCGAGTCCCTCGACCTGCGCCTGAAACGTCCGGCCACGCTGACCGGTGACTCCATCCGCGTGCACGGCCTGCGCGGTATCGATCTCGACGATGGCGAGAGCCTCGATGAGGCGCTGGTGAAATTGCTCGATTTCATCGGCAACCGCCCGCTGTTGGGGTGGCGGCTCGACTTCGATCTGGCTATCCTCAACCGCCAGATCCGTCCCCGCTTCGGCTTCGACCTGCCCAATACCGGGATCGACGTGGCGCAGCTGTATCATCGCCAGCTGCGTCGCAGCGTCATGGAGCCCGAGCCTCGCGCCCAGCGTTTTGAAACGGTGGCGGCGGCGCTGGACGTGCCGGTGATGGGGCGTAACACCGCGCTCGGCGATGCCGTGACCACGGCCTTGATGTACCTGCGTCTGGAGCGGGCCGGTATGCCGGAACGCCAGGAGGCATGAGTCGCTGAATCGCCGCTGCGGCGTCGCCTCCGGGCGGCGTCGATGGTAGGATTGCCACCCATCCTTCTCCATGCCCTGGCAGCCCGTGACCATGCAAGACGCCGTGATTTTCGATCCCACCATCGTCGATGACGACACCCGTCAACAGCGGGCCGAGGTGAGCGAAGCGAGTTCGCCGCTGGCCGCGCTCGACGCCAAGCAGCGCCGCGAATTCAACAAGCTGCAGAAACGTCTGCGGCGCCAGGTGGGCAACGCCATCATCGATTACGGCATGATCCACGAAGGCGACCGGGTCATGGTCTGCCTGTCGGGCGGCAAGGACAGCTATACCCTGCTCGAGATCCTGCGCAACCTGCAGCGCAACGCGCCGGTGAACTTCTCGCTGGTGGCGGTCAATCTCGATCAGAAGCAGCCCGGCTTTCCCGAGCACGTGCTGCCCGAGTATCTCGACGGCATCGGCGTCGAGTACTACATCCTCGAGCGCGACACCTATTCGGTGGTCAAGGAGAAGACGCCCGAGGGCAAGACCACCTGTGCGCTCTGCTCGCGCCTGCGGCGTGGCTCGCTGTATGGTTTCGCCGAGGAGATCGGCGCGACCAAGGTGGCGCTCGGCCACCACCGCGAGGACATCCTCGAGACGCTGTTTCTCAACATGTTCTATGGCGGCAGCCTCAAGGCCATGCCACCCAAGCTGCTCTCCGACGACGGCAAGAACATCGTCATCCGTCCGCTGGCTTACTGTCGCGAGGCGGACATCGCCGAGTTCGCCAGGTTGATGGATTTCCCCATCATCCCCTGCAACCTGTGCGGTTCCCAGCCCAACCTGCAGCGCCAGGTGGTCAAGGAGATGCTGGCCGAGTGGGAGCGCAAGCACCCCGGGCGCATCGAGACCATGTTCAAGGCGGTGACCAACGTGGCGCCGTCGCAGCTGGCCGACCGCGAGCTGTTCGACTTCGCAGGCCTCGAGGCCAAGCAGGCCAGGATGCAGGAGCGACGCATCGATGCATTGAACGTGTCGAACGATAGCTGAAGCGAACGTCGTCCCGCAGCGAAGAGGCCCGCCTGGCTGAGCCAGGCGGGCCTCTTCATGAGCCGCTCACGCCTTGTGTCAGTGGTCGTCCTGGGCCTGGGCCACCAGCGCCTCGAGATTGAGAATGTTCACTTCGCGACCCGAGACCTCGACCAGCCCCTGCTGCTGGAAGCGACCGAGAATGCGGCTCACGGTTTCCACGGCCAGCCCCAGGTAGTTGCCGATATCGGCCCGAGACATGGAGAGGCGGAAACTGTAGGGCGAGTAGCCGCGGCGACGGAAGCGGTCCGACAGGCTGGTGAAGAAGCTGGCCAGACGCTGGTCGGCGGTCTTGCGCGACAGTAGGCGCATCATCTTGCGGTCGTCGCGCAGCTCCTTGCTCATGCTGCGGTAGAGCTGGCCACGCAGCTCCGGCAGCTGCTCGGAGAGATGGTCGAGCCGGTCGAAGGGAATCTCGCACACTGTGGTGGTTTCGAGCGCGATCACGCTGCCGGGATAGGTCTGCTCGTCGATACCGTCGAGGCCGACCAGCTCGCTGGGCAGGTAGAAGTTGGTGACCTGATCCTCGCCGGAGCCTTCGGTGGTGACCTGCTTGAGGCTGCCGGAGCGAACGGCGAAGACGCTGCTGAAGGCGCTGCCCTGGCGGAACAGGGATTCACCTTTCTTCAGCGGAGAACGGCGCCGAATGATGGCGTCGAACTGCTCCATGTCCTCGAGTTCCAGAGCGAGAGGCAGGCAAAGTGAACTCAGGCTGCAGTTCTGGCAGCGGGTTTCATGCAGCAGCGAACGCCGCTTGCCGAGCGCATTGGCCGCATTGACCGGCATGCTCCACCTCCTTGATCACCGTCATCCGAACATTATGGAGCAATATTAAAGTAGGTGACATGCCCCTTGCGACCATTGGCCGCAATTAATTTAATACAGCGCCGGACATCGATTCAGACGATGCGCGAGAACAGGGTGTCAGGCTGTGCCGGCAGGTGGGTATCGAATGCCATGGCCAGGTGTCGGATGAGCAGCCGGCCCAGCGGAGTGGCAATCACACGCGACCCTTCTTTGCGCAGCAGTCCGTCACGCTGGGGCATCTCGAGTCGGGTCAGAGCGTCCGCCAGGTAGCTCGGCGCATCGATACCGAAGGCTTCGCTCAGTTCATCGAAGTCGAGCTCCATGTCGCACATCAACCGCTCGATGGCGTGCCGTCTGACCCGATCGTCGAAGGAGAGACGAATGCCGCGCGCAGTGGGCAGGTGGCTGGCATCCAGCGCTCGCTCGTAGGCATCGAGACCGGTGTGATTCTGGGCATAGACATCGTCGATGCAGGAGATGGACGACATGCCAAGCCCGATCAGATCGCACTGCGCATGACTCGAGTAGCCCTGGAAGTTGCGCTGCAGGGTGCCTTCACGCTGGGCGACGGCAAGACTGTCGCTGGCTCTGGCGAAGTGGTCCATGCCGATGTGCACATAACCCGCCTCGGTCAGCATGGCGATGGTGATGCGCAGGATCGCCAGCTTCTCCTCGGGCCCGGGGAGATCCTCGGCCCGAATGTGGCGCTGTGCCGCGAAGCGTTCCGGCATGTGGGCGTAATTGAAGATAGAGAGGCGCGCCGGGGCCATGGCGATTACCTGTTCCAGCGTGGCGGCGAAACTGTCGCGGGTCTGGAAGGGCAGGCCGTAGATGAGATCCAGGTTGAGAGAACGGAAGCCGAGGCGGTCGGCCTCATCGATCAGTGCCTCGGTCAGGATGCGTGGCTGGACCCGATTGATGGCCCGCTGCACCCGGGGATCGAGATCCTGCACGCCGAGGCTGAGGCGGTTGAAGCCCAGGGCCTGAAGGTGGCGCAGGGTGAAGACGTCGGCCTCGCGCGGGTCGATCTCGATGGCATAGTCGCGGTTGCGGGCGCTGGAAAGGCCGAAGCGAGCGTCTAGGCGGTCGATCAGATCGCTCATCTGATCCAGGCTCAGGAAGGTCGGGGTGCCCCCGCCCCAGTGCAACTGAGCCACTTCCCGCCGCGTATCCAGATGGGGCTTGATCAGTACCATCTCGCGGTCCAGGCGAGAGAGGTAGGGCTCTGCCACCTTGGTCGCCTTGGTCGCGACCTTGTGGCAGGCGCAATAGTGGCAGGCCTTGCGGCAGAACGGGATATGCACGTAGAGCGACAACGGTCTGCCATCGGCGTTGCTGCGTGCCAGCGCCGCCTGGTAATCCTCGGCGGCGAAATCCTTGCTGAAGGCGTTGGCGGTGGGATACGAGGTATAACGAGGCCCATGGGTATCGTAGCGCCGTAGCAGGGCCGCGTCCCAGATGAAGGGGTCGGCCATCGTTCGAGGCATGGACGGCGCGGGGACGGACATGAAGGCACTCCCAAGACGAACTGTAGGCACAATGCTAGCCGTACCCTCTCGCTGCCGGGTTGAGCTGCGTCAAAATGGCGTGAGAATGGCGAGCCGGAGGAGCCGCTTCAGTGACCTGGCGCACCCAGCGGCAGCAGCATGGCGAGCTGCCACAGGGCAAAACCGATGATGCTCAGCGCGGCCAGGGCGCGGGTTGCCGGGTGCCGGATCAGAGCGCCCAACTGACGTGCGGCGAAGCCGGTCACCAGCAGCGAGGGCAGGGTGCCGAGGCCGAAGGCCGCCATCAGCGCGGCGCCGAACAGCGGATCGGCGGTGGCCAGGCTCCAGGCCAGCATCGAATAGACCAGCCCGCACGGCAGCCAGCCCCAGACGGCGCCGAGCGCGATGGCCTGGGGCACTTTCACTACCGGCATCAGACGCTTGCCGAAGGGTTCCAGATGGCGCCAGAGACGGCGACCGAGCGCCTCCACCCTGAGCAGGCCTTTCCACCAGTTGGCGATGTAGAGCGCCATCAGAATCAGCATGATGGCGGCGAACACCTGCAGGCCGACGCGGGCGGCCGGTGTCAGCGCCACCAGGGTGCCGAGCGATGCCACCAGCGCACCGGCGGCCATGTAGCTGAAGATGCGCCCCAGGTTGTAGCCCAGCAGCAGCCCCGAAAGTCGGGCGGGGCTGCGCATGCTGGGGGGCACGGCGAAGGTCAGCGCGCTCATGATGCCGCCGCACATGCCGATGCAGTGCGCACCGCCGAGCAGACCGAAGACGAACGCCGCCAGCAGCGGCGGCAGGCCGAGCCCCGTCGGGTCCATCAGCGCTTCGCCGGCCCGTCGTGCTTATCGGCCGACTTGCGACGCTTCTCGCGCTCTTCCGCGCTCAGATCGTTTTCGTCTTCGTCGAAGAGGATGCGATGGGCGGGACCTTCCAGATCCTCGAACTGGTCGTTCTTCACCGCCCAGAAGAAGGCCCACACGGCCAGGCCGAGCAGAATCAGCGACAGCGGAATGAGCAGGTACAGAATGGTCATGCGTTCACCAGTCGTGCTTCGGGAGCCGACACCGGCGCAGGGCGCAGCCGGAAGCGGTTGAGCCGCAGCGCATTGCCCACCACCACCAGCGAGCTGCCCGACATGCCCAGCGCGGCGACCCAGGGGGGCACGATGCCGATAGCGGCCAGCGGCAGCGCCGAGAAGTTGTAGCACACCGACCAGATCATGTTCTGGCGCATGATGCGTCGGGTGGCGCGGGCGATCTCGATGGCTTCGACGATACGCAACAGACGCGGGCTCAGCAATACGGCATCGGCGCTGGTACGGGCCAGGTCGGTGGCGCCGTTCATGGCAATCGACACGTCGGCACCGGCCAGCACCGGCACGTCGTTGATGCCGTCGCCGATCATGGCGACCTTCTCGCCGGCCGCCTGGCACTCGCGAATGCGCGCCAGCTTGCCTTCCGGGCTGGCGCCGGCCTGCCAGGTCTCGATGCCCAGCTGGTCGGCCATGCCGCGCACGGCTTCGGCGGTGTCGCCGGAGAGCAGCTCGACCTGAATGCCGCGAGCCTTGAGCTCGGCGACGGTTTCCGCCGCGTCTTCACGCAGCCTGTCGCGCAGGGCGAACCAGGCGCGGGGTTCGCCCTCTTCGCCGAGCAGCAGCCACTGGCCTTCCCCCGGCGGCGAGAGGGCGTGACCCGGCGCAACGAAGTCGGCGCGCCCCAGGCGCCAACGCTTGCCGTCTATCGTGCCCTCGACCCCCTGGCCGGTGCGGCTGGCTTTGTCGCTGGCATCCACCGTGGCCTGGCGCCAGGGGCGAAAGGCGCGGGCGATGGGGTGCTCCGAGTGCGCTTCCAGCGCGGCGGCGACGGTACGTGCCCGCTCGCCGGTGATGCCGTCGAGGGGGCGGGTGTCGATGAGCTGCATTTCGCCGCAGGTCAGGGTGCCGGTCTTGTCGAAGATCACCCGGTCGACCTGGGACAGCGACTCGATGGCGTCGGCACGGGTGATCAGTATGCCCCGGCGGCGCAGCTGACCGTGCCCTGCGGTGAGGGCGGTGGGCGTGGCCAGTGCCAGGGCGCAGGGGCAGGTCACCACCAGCACCGAGAGCATCACCCACAGCATGCGGCTGGGGTCGATGAACCACCAGGCGGTGGTCACGCACACGGTCACCACCAGCAGGCGCAGCACGAACAGGTGCGACATGCGGGCGGCGAGCCGGGCCAGGCGCGGGCGGCTGGCGAAGGCGCGGTCGGTGAGATCGACGATGCTGGCCACCCGGGCGTCCTTGCCGGCGTGGGTCACGCGAACCACCAGAGGGCTCTCGATGTTCTGGCTGCCGCCGGTGACGCTGTCGCCGATGCGCCGGTTCACCGGCAGGTATTCGCCGGTGAGCATCGACTCATCGAGGCTCGACTCACCCTCTTCGATGACGCCGTCGGCCGGCACGCCATGGCCGGGCTTGACCACTACCCGGTCGCCGGCGACGAGCTCGCTGGCCGGTAGGATGCGCTCCTCGCCGTTGGCCTCCAGGCGCACCGCCGAGAGCGGCAGGGCACCGGCCATGACGTTGCCGGTATGGCCGCTGCGGCGCCGCGCCCGGGCTTCCACGTAGCGTCCGAACAGCAGGAAGAAGGTGAACATCGCCACCGAGTCGAAGTACACCTCGCCGGTGTCGGCGATCACCGCATAGCCGCTGGCCAGGTAGGCCCCGCCGATGGCGATGGAAACGGGCACGTCCATGCCCAGCACGCGGGCGCGCAGGTCGCGTACGGCGTTGCGGAAGAAGGGCATGGCCGAGAAGAACACCACCGGCGTGGCCAGGGCGAACGACAGCCAGTGGAACAGGGCGTAGAAGTCTGCGCTGATCTCACCCGGCGCGGCCATGTAGATGGGGATGGAGAACATCATCACCTGGGCCATGCCCACCGCCGCCACGATCAGCCGGCGGATGTTCATGCGCTCCTCGAACTGCAGCCGCTGCTGGGCGGCATCCGGCTCGTAGGGCTGGGCGCTGTAGCCGATGGCAGCCATCTCGGCGAGGATGCGCGAGAGCTTCAGGCGTGCCGGGTCCCAGGCCACGCGAACCCGATGGTGGCTCAGGTTGACGGCACTGGAGGTGACGCCCTCCAGGTCATTGAGGCGGTGCTCGATCAGCCAGGCGCAGGCGGCACAGGTGATGCCATCCACCGCCAGGGTGGCATGGACCCGGTCGCCGTCGCCCTCGGCATGGACGAACTGGCGCTGCAGGCCCGGGTCGTCGAATACCGCCCAGGTCTCGGCCTTGACTGCCTGGCGCTCGTCGGGGCGCTCGGGCAGCTCGGTACGAAAGCGGTAATAGCTGCCAAGCCCGCCATCGACGATGGCGTGGGCCACCGCCTCGCAGCCGGGGCAGCACAGCGGGTGATCACGCTCATCGAGGGTGATCGACCAGGGCGCCCCGGCGGGTACCAGGCTGCCGCAGTGGTAGCAGTAGTCGATGGCGGCTTCGGCCGTGCTGGCTTGATGGCTCATGTCGGCTCTTGGCAAGGCGAGATAAGGCGATCAACCACGCGACGGCAGCCCGGGCGTCAGTGCGAACTCCTCGTCGCTGGGGAAGCTGCCTTCGCCGACCAGGCGCCATTCGGGCTGTTCCGCACTGGGGTGAAGCTGCAGATACCAGCGGTAGCGCAGGTTGTCGGGAGCCTGGCCAAGATAGCGACCCTCGCGCACGTGTTCCAGCACGATCTCCTGATCGCGGTCGCCCACGGTGGGGAAGATCAGCTTCAGGTAGAGTCGCTCGGGGCGCTCCTTGCCGTCGAGTTGAACGACGATGTCGCTGGTCATGGGGTCGATACGCAGATTGGCAACCAGGTCGAGCTCCTCGGCACGCTGCTGCTTGGCCAGCACCATGTTGATGGCGCGGCCGTGCTCGTAGTAATCCTCCTGCACCAGCCCGTCGGCCGTGCGCACAGCCATTACGGCCAGGGTCGAGCTGCCGAAGATCGAAGTGAACAGCAGGCCGAGCAGAAACCACGGCCAGAACTGCTTGTACCAGGGGGTGGGGGTCGTCATGGTCATCTCCGTGCTTCACCGATGAAGCGGGTATCGCGTTCGAGCGCAATGCGCTCGTCGTCCAGGGATTGCAGGTTGAGCTGAATGGGGTGGCTGGGCAGCGTCAGCACCTCCGGGGCGGCGGTGATCTGTATGGCGAACAGCCGCGTGGTGCCGGCCGCTACCTGCAGCGTGTCGGTGTCGAGCTCCAGGCCCGGCAGGCCGCTCGCCTCCAGCCGGTAGGTGTGGTTGCGGTCGTCGAGGTTGCGTACCGTCAAGGTATAGACATTGCTGATGCGCCCGTCACGGGTCATCTGGTAGAGCTGACCGCGCTCGCGCTCCACCTCCACGTTGAGCGGCATGCGGTCGCCCAGTGCCCACACGAACAGGCCGATCATCACCGTCAGGGCAGCGAAGTAGCCCAGCAGGCGGGGGCGCAGGATATGGGACCGCTTGCCTTCCAGGGCGTTCTCGGTGGTATAGCGAATCAGCCCGCGCGGGTAGTTCATGCGATCCATCACGCTGTCGCAGGCATCGATACAGGCGGCACAGGTGATGCACTCGTACTGCAGACCCTTGCGGATGTCGATCCCGGTGGGGCAGACCTGCACGCACAGGTCGCAGTCGATGCAATCGCCATGACCGGCCTCCTGCGCCTCGGCATGGCTCAGGCTCTTCTTGCGCGAACCGCGGGGTTCGCCGCGGGCGGCGTCGTAGGAAACGATCAGCGTGTCGTTGTCGAACATCACCGACTGGAAGCGGGCGTACGGGCACATGTAGATGCATACCTGTTCGCGCAGCCAGCCGGCATTGAGATAGGTGAAGACCAGAAAGAAGCCGACCCAGAAATAGGACCAGCCGTGAGCCTCTAGGGTGGGCAGTTCCACCACCAGCTCGCGAATGGGTGTGAAATAGCCGACGAAGGTGACGCCGGTGGCCAGCGCGATGGCCAGCCATACGACGTGCTTGGCGCCCTTGCGCCACGCCTTGTCGAGGTTCATCGGCTGGTTGTCGAGCTTGATACGCCGGTTGCGCGAACCCTCCAGGCGATGCTCCACCCAGATGTAGAGAAAGGTCCACACGCTCTGCGGGCAGGTGTAGCCGCACCATACGCGGCCGGCGAATACGGTGATGAAGAACAGGCCGAAGGCGCAGATGATCAGCAGCCACGACAGCAGGATGAACTCCTGCGGATAGAAGGTTGCCGCAAAGATGTGGAATTCGCGCCCGGGCAGATCGAACCAGACGAGCGGCCGGTCGCCCCAGGTGAGCCAGGGCAGGCCGAAGAATGCCAGCATCAACAGCCAGTTGGCGATACGGCGCACGCGTTGGAACAGCCCCTTGATCTCGCGCACGTAGATGTGGCGCCGCTTGGCGTACATCTCCTGCTGCACCGTGGCATGGGGCGTATGATGCCCCACCGGATCCGGGGTCACGTCACGCGTGGGAATCTTGTCGCTCATTTCGGACTCACGACGGGCAACGGCGGCCCGTATGGGGAAGGCAATGAAGTGATTTCATTGTATCGAGAGCCCGTCACGCGGCGGGGCAGTGCGACGGTGGGTCGCACTGCCCGCCCGGGCGGGAGACGTCAGTCGCGGAAGCGCAGACTGTAGACGTAAGCCGCCACCAGATGAACGCGCTCTTCGCCGATATAGGCCTCCTGTGCCGGCATGTGGCCGTTGCGGCCGTTGCGCAGCGTCTGGCGAATGGCGTCGGCCACGCTCTGACCGGGCGCCTGATAGAGCCAGATGTCGTTGGTCAGGTTGGGCGCGCCCAGGGCGGTGTTGCCGGTGCCGTCCTGGCCATGACAGGCGGCACACACCGAGCCGTAGACCGCGGCACCCTGCTCGGCCTGCTCGGCATCGTGGTCGAGACCCGAGAGCGACAGCACGTGCTGAGTGACGCGCTCGATATTGCGTTCGCCCAGGCTCTGGAACGAGGGCATCAGACCGTTACGACCGCGGATCAGGGTGGTCATGATCTGCTCGGGCTCGCCGCCGTAGAGCCAGTCGTCGTTGGTCAGGTTGGGGAAGCCGTACCCGCCGCGAGCGTTGGCGCCGTGACACACCGCGCAGTTGTTCTGGTAGATGCGTTCGGCGACCTGCATCGCCTCGGCGTCCCGTGCCAGCTCGGGAATCGGAATCTCCTGATACTGGGCGAAGATCGGCGTGAAACGCTCTTCGGCGCGGGCCACTTCCTGCTCCCACTGGCCTTCCTGGGTCCAGCCCAGCAGGCCGGTGAAGTTGCCAAGGCCGGGGTAGAGCAGCAGGTAGCCCAGGGCGAAGATCACCGTGGCGACGTAGAGCTGGAACCACCAGCGCGGCAGCGGGTTGTCGTACTCCTCGATCTCGTCGGCGGCATGGCCGGTGGTTTCCACGTTGCCGTCGGCATCCGGGACCTTGTCGGTCTTGCGGTTGGCGTACAGGATCCAGAAAGCGAAGGCGATGGAGCCCAGCGTCAGTACGATGATCCAGGCACTCCAGAACCCGGTAAGGGAGTCATCCCAGAAGTTGCTCATGTGTTTTTGTCTCCCCTGTCTTGGCGGGAATCGGCTTCGCTTTCCTGCTCGCGCTTGGAGCGCTGCTGCGAGGCGCTGCTGTCACGGTTGCGTTGCTCGTCGTCTTCGGCGAAGGGCAGGTTGGCCGCCTCGTCGAAATCCGGCTTGCGTCGCCGGGAGTAGGCCCACCAGGTAATGCCCAGGAAGGCGATGATCAGCAGGCCGGTGATGATGCCGCGAAAGGTGCCGGTATCCATGATCAGCGCGTGCCCTCAAGCACGGTCCCCAACTGCTGCAGATAGGCCACCAGCGCGGTTATCTCCTGCTGGCCGCGGACTTCACGCGTGGCGTTGGCGATATCCTCGTCGGTGTAGGGCACGCCCAGCCGGCGCAGCGCTTCCATCTTGCGCGGGGTATCGCGCCCGTCGAGGGTGCGTTCGAACAGCCACGGGTAGGCCGGCATGATCGAGCCGGGTACCACGTCGCGCGGGTTGTACATGTGGGCACGGTGCCAGTCGTCGCTGTAGCGACCGCCGACGCGCGCCAGGTCCGGACCGGTACGCTTGGAGCCCCACAGGAAGTTGTGCTCGTAGATGAACTCGCCCGCCACGCTATAGTGGCCGTAGCGCTCGGTCTCGGCGCGGAACGGGCGGATCATCTGCGAGTGACAGCCGACGCAGCCCTCACGCCGGTAGATGTCGCGTCCTTCCAGCTCCAGCGCGGAGAGCGGACGCAGCCCGTCCACCGGCTCCGTGGTCTGCTTCTGGAAGAACAGCGGCACGATCTCGGCCAGGCCGCCGAAGCTGATCACCACCAGGATCAACACGGCGAGCAGGCCTACGTTCTTTTCGACAATCTCGTGTTTCATTGGTGTCGGTATCCCCGGTTGCTCAGGCGGTCTGCGGAAGCGGCTGCTGGGTGGCGGCTTCGCTGCGCTTGACGGTCATGAAGACGTTGTAAGCCATGATCAGCATGCCCACGACCCAGAACAGACCGCCGATCAGGCGCACGACGTAGCCGGGACCGCTGGCTTCGACCGACTCCATGAAGGTGTACATCAGGGTGCCGTCCGGGTTGATGGCGCGCCACATCAGACCCTGCAGGATACCGTTGACCCACATCGCGGCGATGTAGAGTACGGTACCGATGGTGGAGAGCCAGAAGTGCACGGCGATCAGGCCGACGGAGTACATCTCGGTGCGGCCGAACAGGCGCGGGATCAGGTGGTACATGGAGCCGATGGTGATCATCGCCACCCAGCCCAGGGCGCCGGCGTGCACGTGACCGATGGTCCAGTCGGTGTAGTGGGACAGGGCGTTGACCGTTTTCACCGCCATCATCGGCCCTTCGAAGGTGGACATGCCGTAGAAGGCCAGGGCCACGACCAGGAAGCGCAGGGTCGGGTCGGTGCGCAGCTTATGCCAGGCGCCGGAGAGAGTCATCATGCCGTTGATCATGCCGCCCCAGGAGGGCGCCAGCAGGATGATCGACATCACCATGCCCAGCGACTGGGCCCAGTCCGGCAGCGCGGTGTAGTGCAGGTGGTGCGGGCCGGCCCACATGTAGATCATGATCAGCGCCCAGAAGTGCACGATCGACAGGCGATAGGAGTAGATCGGGCGCTCGGCCTGCTTGGGCACGAAGTAGTACATCATGCCGAGGAAGCCGGCGGTCAGGAAGAAGCCCACCGCGTTGTGCCCGTACCACCACTGCACCATGGCGTCGATGGTGCCGGAGTAGAGCGAGACGGAGTACATCATGGTGACCGGGATCGCCGCGTTGTTGACGATGTGCAGCACCGCCACGGTCAGGATGAAGGCGGCGAAGAACCAGTTGGCCACGTAGATGTGGGAGGTGCGGCGCTGCTTGACGGTCATCAGGAAGACCACGGCATAGCTGACCCAGACCACGGCGATCAGAATGTTGATCGGCCACTCGAGCTCGGCGTACTCCTTGGTGGTGGTGTAGCCCAGCGGCAGCGTGACCACCGCCGAGAGGATCACCGCCTGCCAGCCCCAGAAGGTGAAGGCCGCCAGCTTGTCGGAGAACAGCCGCGTCTGGCAGGTGCGCTGCACCACGTAATACGAGGTTGCCATCAGGGCGGAGCCACCGAAGGCGAAGATGACGGCGTTGGTGTGCAGCGGGCGCAGGCGGCCGAAGCTGGTCCAAGGCAGGTCGAGGTTGAGTTGCGGCCATACCAGCTGTGCGGCAAGGATGACACCGAGGAGCATGCCCACGATGCCCCACACCACTGTCATGATCGCGAACTGCCGAACTACCTTGTAGTTGTAGGTCGGGTGCTCTAATGCTGTGCTCATGTCAGGTTCCCATCGAACGCGTGTCGAGAACTCGTGGTGGCGGCTGCCACTCGGCGCTCCCGGTTGGGTGATGCAGGTCAGAAAGCAGAGCGGATTCTAGCGCAGCCGTCTGACAGACTGAAACAAGGATACAGGTGAAACTGGTATAGGAATTTGACGCGTGTCGGACTTTCCGTCGAAAGCTGCGCTGACCATCGAACCTGCCCAACTGCGCGAACGGGAGCCGAAAGAGCGACTCGGAAACTGGTTCGTGGAAGGGCTGGGGCCGCTCGAAGTGAAGGGCGACGGCAGCAGCGGTTGCCTGCTGATCGCCCATGGCGCGGGGGCTGGCCAGCAGTCGCCATACATGAGCCGGATACGTGAGGCGCTCGCCCAGCATGGGGTCCAGACGCTGGCGATCGAGTTCGCCTACATGCAGCGAATGCAGCGTGAAGGCAGGCGAAGACCACCACCGCGTATCGACCTCTTGGTAGAAGAATTGTCACAGTGGTGCGACATTCTGACACGGCCTGAAGGGGGTAATCCGTGGCTCGGCGGCAAGTCGATGGGCGGACGCGCGGCCAGTCTGCTGGCAGCGAACGAAGAGGTGGCCGGCCTGGTACTGTGCGGCTACCCCTTTCACCCGCCCGGCAAGCCCGAGCGCCTGCGTCTGTCGCACTGGCCGTCGATCGGCTGTCCTACCCTGGTGGTGCAGGGCAGCCGCGACCCGTTCGGCACGCGAGAAGAGGTCGAGGGCTACACGTTGGCCGAGGGGGTGAAGGTGCACTGGCTCGCCGATGGCGACCATGACTGGAAGCCGCGGCGCTCGTCGGGTCGAAGCCAGGCGGAGTTGATCGATGAGGGGGCGGCCGTAATCGCTGCCTTCATGCGGACTCATGGCCAGGTGCAGTGAGCGACGGCAAGCGTGATGCGGCCTGTAGCCGGATTCAGCGTCGGGAGCGGCCCCGCGCCAGCCCTCACGCTTCTCGGTGGCGACGCAAAGGCATTGACAAGGCAGCGGATCTCTGTAGAATTCAGCGCCACGTGACCAGGGGTGGTTAGCTCAGCTGGGAGAGCACCAGCCTTACAAGCTGGGGGTCACAGGTTCGAACCCTGTACCACCCACCATCGCGTCCGAACAGGGCGATGGCAAGAACCTGGGCACGTAGGAAGCAAGCAGCGGACCGGTAGTTCAGTCGGTTAGAATGCCGGCCTGTCACGCCGGAGGTCGCGGGTTCGAGTCCCGTCCGGTCCGCCATCGTTTCCGCCGCTGGTGTCATCAGTGTGGACCGGTAGTTCAGTCGGTTAGAATGCCGGCCTGTCACGCCGGAGGTCGCGGGTTCGAGTCCCGTCCGGTCCGCCATGATGCTCTGGCGAACACTTCGCACGCGCTGCTGCAAGTGCGATATCCGTGGGTGATTAGCTCAGTTGGTTAGAGCACCAGCCTCACATGCTGGGGGTCACTGGTTCGAGTCCGGTATCACCCACCACGCGGACCGGTAGTTCAGTCGGTTAGAATGCCGGCCTGTCACGCCGGAGGTCGCGGGTTCGAGTCCCGTCCGGTCCGCCATTCGATTTCAGGCCCCGAGCCCACGGCTCGGGGCCTTTTCGTATCGACTATACTCCCACCGCCGGCCCACGCTGGCTTGCATTGGCTGCGGATATCGCCCGCGGCGTGCCAGGCTCGCTTCGCCCTTCGGCGTATGTGCCGCTTTTTCTTTTGCGCCTGTCGTTCAGCTATCATACAGTTGTTTGAAATTGACCGTGACTCGACCCAAGGAGGAGTTCGGCGTGCGCTATCCTCATCTTTTTCGTCCGCTCGAGGTGGGCCATCTGACACTGCCCAACCGCGTGCTGATGGGTTCCATGCATACCAATCTTGAAGAGGCGCCGAACGGCTTCGCTCGCCTGGCGGCGTTCTATGCCGAACGTGCCCGGGCCGGCGTCGGCCTGATCGTCACCGGGGGCATCGCGCCCAATCCGGAAGGGGCGGTTTTCCAGGGGGCAGCCACGCTGGAGCGCGCCGAGCAGGTGGCCGATCACCGCAGCGTGGTCGAGGCCGTGCACGCCGAGGGCGGTCGCATCTGCATGCAGATCCTGCATGCCGGCCGCTACGCCTACTCTCCCGAGCTGGTGGCGCCTTCGCCGATCCAGGCGCCGATCAACCCCTTCGTGCCGCATGAGCTCAGCGACGAGGAGGTGGAGCGCCAGATCGAGGCCTACGTGCGCTGTGCCTCGCTGGCCCGGGAGGCCGGCTACGACGGCGTCGAGGTGATGGGCTCCGAGGGCTATTTGATCAACCAGTTCCTGTGCCTGCGCACCAACCATCGCGACGACCGCTGGGGCGGGCCGTTCGACAACCGCATGCGCTTCGCCGTCGAGATCGTGTCGCGTATTCGCCAGGCGGTGGGCGACGACTTCCTGATCATCTTCCGGCTGTCGATGATCGACCTGGTGGAAGAGGGCAGCACCTGGGAAGAGGTGGTGACCCTGGGGCGTGCCGTCGAGGCTGCCGGGGCCAGCCTGATCAATACCGGCATCGGCTGGCACGAGGCGCGCGTACCCACCATCGTCACCAGTGTACCGCGGGCGGCCTTCACCGAGGTTACCCGGCGCATGAAGGCCGAGCTCGCCATTCCGCTGATCACCACCAACCGCATCAACATGCCCGAGGTGGCAGAGCGCGTGCTGGCCGAAGGCCACGCCGACATGGTCTCCATGGCGCGTCCCTTTCTCGCCGACCCGGCCTGGGTCGCCAAGGCGGCCGAAGGGCGTGACGATGAGATCAATACCTGCATCGCCTGCAACCAGGCGTGCCTGGATCACACCTTCCAGGGCAAGCTCACCTCCTGTCTGGTCAACCCCCAGGCCTGCCACGAAACCGAGCTCGTCATCGAAGCGGCCGAGACGCTGCGCGACGTCGCCGTGGTCGGTGGCGGTCCGGCGGGGCTGGCGGCGGCACTCACCGCGGCTCGTCGCGGTCACCGGGTGGTGCTCTTCGAGCGCATCGGAGAGCTGGGCGGTCAGTTCAACCTGGCGCGCAAGATCCCCGGCAAGGAGGAGTTCGACGAGACGTTGCGCTACTTCAAGGTGATGCTCGACAAGCTGGGCGTCACGGTCAAGTTGGGCACCGAGGCCGACGTGCAGACGCTGCGCGGCTTCGACGCGGTGATTCTGGCCAGCGGGGTGCGCCCGCGTCGCCTCGAGCTGCCGGGCATCGAGCACCCCAAGGTGCTGAGCTATCCCATGGCGATCCAGCACCCCGAGCGGGTCGGGCGTCGGGTGGCGATCATCGGGGCCGGCGGCATCGGCTTCGACGTGGCCGAGCTGCTGACCCACGTGGGCCATCCCTCGCTCGATCGTGACGCCTGGTGTGCCGAGTGGGGCGTCGATCTCGGCGTGGCCGAGCGCGGCGGCCTGCGCCCGCCCGAGCGTCCCGAGACGCCGCGGCAGGTCTTCCTGCTGCAGCGCAAGACCTCCAAGCCCGGCAAGGGGCTGGGCAAGTCCACCGGCTGGGTGCACCGCATGTCGCTGCGCCACCGCAACGTGGAAATGCTGGCTGGCTGCGAATACATGGGCATCGACGACGACGGCCTGCATATCCGCCTGGGCGGAGAGCCGCGTCTGCTCGAGGTCGACAGCGTGGTGATCTGCGCAGGCCAAGACCCGGTGCGCGAACTCCTCGAGCCGCTCAAGGAGGCCGGCGTGGCGGTGCATCTGATCGGTGGCGCCGACGAGGCTGCCGAGCTCGACGCCAAGCGCGCCATCGACCAGGGCACCCGCGTGGCGGCGGGGCTCTAGCCGCTGCGTTGACAGCTCAGTCTGGCCGAACCGCTAAGCTGATAGACCCGCTTCTCCATAGGCTGCCGGTCGCGCTTGTCCGATGCGCCGACTGGCAGCCTGCCGTCCCGCTGTCGCTCGCCTTCATTATTCTTCGCTCTTGCGTGCCTTGGCCCGCGCATGGCGCCTGTTTGCCCATTGGCCGGCATGACCTTGCCATGCGTTTGTGGATGGCGATACGAGCGATCGCCAACTGCGTCCTAATAACGTTTACGCTTCATTCGATCCGTCATCGAACCCTTGGCATGCCCTGCGTTCTCATGGTTATCCTACCCTTGCGTTGATTATTTGCCGCCCACTGCGCCCCGAAGTGACTAGGCTGATGAGTAACCCGCGGCGGCCATCCGGTTCGATGGTCAGGGGGGGTAAGGCAAACAGGAGGCTTCGATGAGCATCTTCGACCATGTGCAGAACCGCTTCTCTCGTGTCCAGCAGGAGGAAATGACCCTGCAGGAATACCTGGAGCTGTGCCGTGAGGACCCCATGGCCTACGCCAGCGCCGCCGAGCGGATGCTGAAGGCCATTGGTGAACCCGAGGTGATCGACACCGCCAAGGACGCGCGGCTCTCCCGAATCTTTTCCAACAAGGTGATCCGGCGCTACCCGGCCTTTTCCGAGTTCTACGGCATGGAAGAGGCGATCGAGCAGATCGTGGCCTACTTCCGCCACGCCGCCCAGGGGCTCGAGGAGCGCAAGCAGATCCTCTACCTGCTCGGTCCGGTGGGCGGCGGCAAGTCGTCGTTGGCAGAGCGGCTCAAGCTGCTGATGGAGCATATTCCGTTCTACGCCATCAAGGGCTCGCCGGTGTACGAATCGCCGTTGGGGCTGTTCTCTCCCGAGGAGGACGGCGAGCTGCTGGAGAAGGAGTACGGCATCCCGCGGCGCTACGTGAAGAGCGTGATGTCGCCCTGGGCGGCCAAGCGCCTCAAGGAGTACGGCGGCGATATCTCCCAGTTCAAGGTGGTGCGTCTGTACCCCTCGCGGCTCAACCAGATCGCCATCTCCAAGACCGAGCCGGGCGACGAAAACAACCAGGACATCTCTTCGCTGGTGGGCAAGGTCGACATTCGCCAGCTCGAGCTCTACTCCCAGGATGACCCGGACGCCTACAGCTTCTCCGGCGGCCTGTGCAAGGCCAACCAGGGGTTGATGGAGTTCATCGAGATGTTCAAGGCGCCGATCAAGGTGCTGCACCCGCTGCTGACAGCGACTCAGGAGGGCAACTACAACCCCACCGAGGGTATGGGCGCGATCCCCTTCGAAGGCATCGTGCTGGCCCACTCCAACGAGAGCGAGTGGCAGGCATTCCGCAACAACCGCAACAACGAGGCGTTCCTCGATCGCGTCTACATCGTCAAGGTACCTTACTGCCTGCGCGTGACCGAGGAGATCAACATCTACAAGAAGCTGCTCGAGCACTCCTCGCTCAATCAGGCCCCCTGTGCCCCCGATACCTTGCGCATGCTGGCGCAGTTCTCGGTGCTCTCGCGGCTCAAGGAGCCGGAGAATTCCAGCATCTACTCCAAGATGCGGGTCTACGACGGTGAGAACCTCAAGGACACCGACCCCAAGGCCAAGTCGATCCAGGAGTATCGCGACGCCGCGGGGGTCGACGAGGGCATGGACGGGCTCTCCACCCGCTTTGCCTTCAAGATCCTGTCGAAGGTGTTCAACTTCGACAATCACGAGATCGCCGCCAACCCGGTGCACCTGCTCTACGTGCTCGAGCAGCGCCTCGAACAGGAGCATCTGCCCAAGGAGACCTTCGAGCGCTACCTGCGCTACATCAAGGAGTTCCTGGCTCCACGCTACGTCGACTTCATCGGCAAGGAGATCCAGACCGCCTATCTCGAGTCCTACTCCGAGTACGGTCAGAACATCTTCGACCGCTACGTCACCTACGCCGACTTCTGGATTCAGGACCAGGAGTATCGCGACCCCGAGACCGGCGAGCTGTTCAACCGCCAGTCGCTCAACGAGGAGCTGGAGAAGATCGAGAAGCCGGCCGGCATCTCCAATCCCAAGGACTTCCGTCACGAGGTGGTCAACTTCGTGCTGCGGGCGCGTGCGCAGAACAACGGCATGAACCCCAGCTGGCAGTCCTACGAGAAGCTGCGCGGCGTGATCGAGCACAAGATGTTCGCCAACACCGAGGAGCTGCTGCCGGTGATCTCCTTCAATGCCAAGGCGTCCACCGCGGATCAGAAGAAGCACGAGGACTTCGTGGCGCGCATGAAGGAGCGCGGCTATACCGAGAAGCAGGTACGGCTGCTCTCGGAGTGGTACCTGCGGGTGCGTAAATCGCAATAAGCGGCGCGAGCCAGGAGGTCAGCATGACCTATTTCATCGACCGACGCGCCAACGCCAAGAACAAGAGCGCCGTGAACCGTCAGCGCTTTCTCGACCGCTACCGCACGCACATCAAGCGTTCGGTGGAGGAGGCGGTCAACCGCCGTTCCATCACCGACATGGAGCGGGGTGAGAAGGTCTCGATTCCCACCAGGGACATCTCGGAGCCGGTGTTCCAGCACGGACCGGGCGGCAAGCGCACCATCGTCAGCCCCGGCAACAAGGAGTTCGTCGAAGGTGACAAGCTGCGCCGTCCCGGTGGGGGCGGCGGTGGGGGTGGCGCCGGTGAGGGTAACGCCTCCAATCAGGGCGAGGGCATGGACGAGTTCGCCTTCAGCCTGACCCGCGAGGAGTTCCTCGACTTCGTCTTCGACGGGCTCGAGCTGCCGCACCTTGAGCGCAAGGCGCTCAAGGACCTCGACGAGGTGAAGCCGGTGCGCGCCGGGGTCACCCGCGACGGGGTGCCGGCGCGGATCAACATCGTGCGCTCCATGCGCGAGGCGTATGCCCGGCGCATCGCCATGCGGGCACCGATCCGGCGTGCCCTGCGCGAGGCGCAGGAGGCCCTGGAGGAGGAGGAAGGCAAGGACCCGGTGCTGCGCAATCCGTCGCGGATCGCCGAGCTCAAGGCAGAGATCGAGCGTCTCGAGAAGCGCCTCGAGGCGGTGCCCTACATCGACACCTACGACCTGCGCTACAACAACCTGATCAATCAGCCCCAGCCCTCGAGCAAGGCGGTAATGTTCTGCGTGATGGACGTGTCCGGCTCCATGACCCAGGCCCACAAGGACATCGCCAAACGCTTCTTCCTGCTGCTCTATCTCTTTCTAGAGCGCAACTACGAGAAGGTCGAACTGGTCTTCGTGCGTCACCACACCGCGGCCAAGGAGGTCGACGAGGAGGAGTTCTTCTACTCGCGGGAGACCGGCGGCACCATCGTTTCCAGCGCCCTGAGCCTGGTCGATGAGATCATCACCCGACGCTACTCGCCGGCGCAGTGGAATCTCTACGTGGCTCAGGCCTCGGACGGCGACAACTGGGACGACGACTCGGTGAACTGCCGCGAGCTGCTGATGAAGAAGCTGATGCCGCGTCTGCAGTACTACACCTATGTGGAGATCACGCCCCATGCTCATCAGGCGCTGTGGGAGGAGTACGAAACGGTGGCCACCGAGCACCCCGACCGCTTCGCCATGCGCCAGATCGTCGAGGCAGGCGATATCTATCCGGTGTTCCGTGAGCTGTTCAAGCGCCGCGCCGCCCATTGACGTGGATGAGGAGGCCTCATGACCCGACGCAAGCCGATTGCCACCGGTTCCGACTGGAACTTCGACATCCTCAAGTCATATGAGCAGGAGCTGGCCAGGCTGGCCGACGAGTACCGGCTGGACACCTATCCCAATCAGATCGAGATCATCACCACCGAGCAGATGATGGACGCCTATGCCAGCGTGGGGATGCCGGTGGGCTACCATCACTGGTCGTTCGGCAAGCAGTTCCTGGCCGTGGAGCAGGCCTACCGGCGGGGCCAGATGGGGCTGGCCTACGAGCTGGTGATCAACTCCGACCCCTGCATCGCCTATCTGATGGAGGAGAACACCCTGATGATGCAGGTGCTGGTCATGGCCCACGCCTGCTATGGCCACAACTCCTTCTTCAAGGGCAACTATCTGTTTCGTACCTGGACGGATGCCAGCTCGATCGTCGACTACCTGGTGTTCGCGCGTCGATACGTGGCGGAATGCGAGCAGCGCCACGGGGTGACCGCCGTGGAGCAGCTGCTCGATGCCTGCCACGCGCTGCAGAACTACGGCGTCGATCGTTACAAGCGACCGTCGCCCATCTCCGCCGAGGAGGAGGTGCGCCGTCAGGCGGAGCGCGAGGCCTACCTGCAGACCCAGGTCAACACCCTATGGCGCACCATTCCGGGCCGCCAGGCGGCTGATGCGCTGCCCGGCAGTCTGGCCAGCGACGAGGATCCGCTGGGCCTGCACGGGGGTGGGCGCTATCCGCCCGAGCCCCAGGAGAACCTGCTCTACTTCATCGAGAAGAACGCGCCGCTGCTGGCGCCGTGGCAGCGCGAGATCGTGCGCATCGTGCGCAAGCTGGCGCAGTACTTCTACCCCCAGCGCCAGACCCAGGTGATGAATGAAGGCTGGGCATCGTTCTGGCACTACACCCTGATGAACCGGCTCTACGACGAGGGGCTGGTCGACGAGGGGCTGATGCTGGAGTTCCTGCAGTCGCATACCGCCGTGGTCAGCCAGCCCGGTTTCGACAGCCCTTACTACAGCGGCATCAATCCTTACGCGCTGGGATTCGCCATGTTCAGCGACATCAAGCGCATGTGCGAAAACCCCACCGCCGAGGATCGCGAGTGGTTCCCCGACACCGCGGGCGGCGACTGGCTGGAGGCGGTGCACTTCGCCATGCGCAACTTCAAGGACGAATCCTTCATCCAGCAGTTCCTCTCGCCCAAGGTCATGCGCGACCTCAAGCTGTTCAGCATCGTCGACGACGATCAGGAGGAGATGCTGGAGGTGGCGGCCATTCACGACGAGCGCGGCTATCGTCGCATTCGGGAGGCGCTGGCGGCGCAGTACGCCCTGTCGCTGCGGGAGCCCAACATTCAGGTGTACGAAGCCGATATCCGCGGTAACCGCTCATTGACCCTGCACCACGTGCAGGACAGCCGACGACCGCTGGGCCGCAGCGTCTACCCGGTGATTCGCCACCTGCACCAGCTGTGGGGCTTCCCGGTGCGGCTGGAGTCGATTGCGGCGGATGGCAGCGTCGGCAGGCGCTATCAATGGCCGCTGCCGGACGAAGAGGGGAAAGAGTAGCGCCTGACGTAACGTCGGGCAGTTTGGGCCGTGCCGACAGCCGCGCTTCGTCGCGCGGCTGGTTCGGTCGGTTCCTGGCTCAGTCGGCGCTGATCCAGGACTGGCACCAGCCGCCGGGTTCGACGCTATTCTGTGGAAAAAGCTGGCAGCCTTCGCTGCGACGTTCGAAGAACATGCAGTTGCTGCAGGTTTCGCCTCGCTCGTAGGCGGGATGATCGCTGGCTCGCTCGGCCACTTCCACGTAGTTCAGTGCCTGGGCCTGCTCGTCGTTGGGGTTGAGCCTCGGCAGGGTCTGGGCGAACGCCTGGCGCGAGAGAGTGCCGGCTCCCAGGGGTAGAGCGGCGAGGCCCAGCAGGCTGTTGCGTAAGAAGTTGCGTCGGCTCTGATGAGCCGGGGAGCGATGCTTCTTGGCCATGGGAGGCTTCTTGGCCATTGAAAGTTCTCCTGCTTCGACACGGTCAAGTCGGTATGGAACAAACCCCACGGGCCGGGGCAGCTGCCGAGAGGACAGACGACGTACCGGCTCGATTATCAGACTCGACAAGGGGGAGTGAAGTTCTCGAGTGTTAAGCGGAGGAAACACTCTTTCGAGCCGAGGCGCAATTGCCGAATTTTGCCTTGCGTTTCAGTTCGGTGTCATGCGGTTTCGGCAGGGCAGTCGATGTAATGGAATGCGAAGGAGCGGAGCGAGAGACGCCGCCCGCCGGACCCGATGGCGCTGGCACCGCTAAGGTAGATTCGATAGTGTGGGTGAACACTGCTGCTGCAAGGATGCTGTTATGCCGTGGTTAAAGGTTCTGCACATCGCCACGCTGCTGTGCTGGTGTGCTTCGCTGCTGTATCTGCCGGCCATGCTGATGGCCAGTGCCCGAGCCCGGACGGGCAGCTCTTTCGAGGTGTCTGCCCCGGCGCTGCTGCGTTTCGTTTTCACTCACATCGCCACTCCCTTCGCCCTGGTGGCGATCATGAGCGGTACGCTGCTGTTCGTCGTGGCGCAGCTCGTCGGCGGCTGGCTGGTGCTGAAGCTGGCGGCGGTGAGCGGCATGGTGCTGTGCCATGTGCTGTGTGGTGCGCTGATCGTGCGCCTGGAGCGTGACCGACGCCGTTTCCTGATGCCGGCAAGCGTGTTGGTGGCCGCCATCGCCGCCACGCTCATGCTTGCCGTTCTCGTGCTGGTACTCAGCAAGCCATTCGATTGAGGCATGACAAGGAGAGTCACATGCACCACTCGACCCGCCATGCTCGGTCAACGTTACTTGTCGTCGATCTCGACGCCGACCGCCTCGTCGTAGACGAGCATGCCACCGAGAATCCCGGCCAGCACGATCAACCCCGCCGTCATCAGCGTCAGGCCAACGGCCCAGGGCAGCAGATCGGTGGGATTGAGGTAACGCCACAGCCAGTTGAGCGAGGCCAGCGACAGCATCATCACCGCCAGGATGGCGTGACACCAGCCCAGGATCATGTCGCGGATGCGCTTGACCGTCACCAGGTCGGTCAGTCCGGCAATGCTGGCGACCCATCCCCCCAGCGCGCCGATGCCGGCCAGCCACAGACTGGTGCGTGCCCAGAACGGGTCGCCGATGAACAGGAAAAGGGCGTCGCTGCCCACCACCAGCATCAGGCAGGCGATGGGGAAGTGCACCATGGTGGGATGAAGGGGATGGCCGGCAATGGCAGCACGGCTCTTGATCGAGCGTCTCGGTTGTTCAGCCATGTTCGCGTCCTTTGCGATCGGTTCAGAGGTCTCTCTGGCATTCAACGCTCTGACCGGCAGCGGGTCAACCGCCAGCGGCTGGCGAAAAGGGGCTGGGTCTTGCCGCTTGCGCTGCTGCTGGCGGGCTGTGCCGGCGAGATGTCGATCCTCGACCCCAGCGGTCCCGCCGCCCGCCACCAGTTCTGGGTGTGGTGGGCCATGCTCGGCGTCAGCGTGGTCGTGGCGCTGGTTCTCTTCACGCTCTGGCTCTATACCTTCCGGCGCCGCGAGCAGCCGGAGCGAACCCCGCGGGAGGAGCAGCGCATCATGCTGCGCTGGGTGCTGGGCGGCGGTATCGCGCTGCCGCTGGTCAGCATCATTGCGCTGCTGGTGTTCGCCGCGCCGACCGGTCGCAGCATGCTGCCTCTGCCACTGCCGGAGGGGGAAGCCGAACTCATCGAAGTGGTGGGGCATCAATGGTGGTGGGAAATCCGTTACCCCGGCGAAAACGGCGAGCCCGACGTGATCACCGCCAACCGGCTGGTGATGCCGGCCGGTGAACCGGTCGACTTCCGCATCGTCAGCGCGGACGTGATCCACGCTTTCTGGATTCCGCGCCTCGGCGGCAAGCGCGACATGTTGCCGGGGCGGCATTCGATCATTCGTCTCGAGGCCGACGTGCCCGGCGTCTTCGGCGCCCAGTGCGCCGAGTACTGCGGTGCCCAGCACACCAACATGCTGCTGCACGTCGAGGCGATGCCGCGTGAGGAGTACGATGCCTGGCTGGCCGAGCGCCGTGTCCCCCCCGCGCCTCGCGAAGGCTTCGACGAGGCGCGGCAGGCCTTCGGCGAGCACTGCGCAGCTTGCCACACCGTCGACGGCTTTCCGGAGGAGCTCATCGTCGACGACGTGACTTACGACATGGTCGGTCCCAACCTGACCGACATCGGCTCCCGCCCCACCCTCGGGGCCGGAGTGCTGCCCATGGAAGAGGGCGCCATCGCCTACTGGCTCGAGCATCACCAGACGCTCAAGCCCGGCAACAGGATGCCGCCGCATAACCATATCGACACCGAGACGCTGCAGGATATCGGAGCCTGGCTGGAGACGATGGAACCATGAGCGATATCAAGGACGCTACGCTGACGCCGGAGGTTCGGCGACTGCACAAGGGAATGGATGAGGTGTGGGGCAATCCCACAGGCCTGCGGGCCTTGACCGTGGTGAACCACACCACCGTCGGCCTGCGCTTCATGGTCACCGGGGCAATCTTCTTTCTGATCGGTGGTCTGCTGGCGATGCTGATCCGCACCCAGCTGGCTTTCCCCGACAACGACTTCATGTCCCACGAGATCTACAACCAGGTCTTCACCATGCACGGCACGGTGATGATGTTCCTGTTCGCCATCCCCATTCTCGAGGGGCTGGCGATCTACATGATTCCCAAGATGATCGGGGCTCGCGATCTGGTGTGTCCGCGGCTGACGGCCTTCGGCTATTACTGCTATCTGTTCGGCGGCATCATTCTCGCTTCCAGCCTGATCCTGGAAATCGCCCCGGCCAGTGGCTGGTTCATGTATACCCCGCTCAGCAGCGGCGAATACTCGCCCGGGCCGGGGTCCGACTTCTGGTTGCTGGGCATCACCTTCGTCGAGATATCGGCGCTCTCCGCCGGGGTCGAACTGGTGGTGTCGATCCTGCGCACGCGCACCCAGGGCATGGCGCTGCACAAGATGCCGCTGTTCGCCTGGTACATCCTGGCCATGGCGCTGATGATCGTGGTCGGCTTTCCGCCGCTCATTCTCGGCAGCATCCTGCTCGAGCTGGAGCGCGCTGCAGGAATGCCCTTCTTCGAGGTAGCCGGTGGCGGCGACCCGGTGCTCTGGGCGCACCTGTTCTGGCTGTTCGGCCACCCCGAGGTCTACATCATCTTCCTGCCGGGGGCGGGGATCGTCTCGACCCTGATCCCGGTCTTCGCCGGGCGACCCATCGTCGGCTACGGCTGGGTGGTGGCGGCGATCATCATCATGGGCTTCGTCAGTTTCGGGCTGTGGGTGCATCACATGTTCACCCTGGGCATACCGCAGCTGGCGCTGGCCTTCTTCTCGGCGGCGAGCATGCTGGTGGCGATTCCCACCGGTATCCAGATATTCGTCTGGCTCTCCACGCTGTGGCTGGGCCGGCCCAGGATGACGTTGCCGATGTTGTGGATCGTCGGCTTCCTGATCATCTTCGTGCTGGGCGGGCTGACCGGCGTCATGCTGGCGCTGGTGCCGTTCAACTGGCAGGTCCACGACACCCACTTCGTGGTTGCCCACATGCACTACGTGCTGGTGGGAGGCATGTTGTTTCCGCTGATGGCCGGGCTCTACTACTGGCTGCCTCAGGTGTCGGGGCGCATGCCCTCCGAGCGCCTGGGCAAGTGGAGCTTCTGGCTGATCTTCCTCGGCTTCAACGTCACCTTCCTGGTCATGCACTGGACCGGGCTGCTAGGCATGCGGCGGCGCGTCTTCACCTACGACACCGCCATGGGCTGGGACATCTACAACCTGATCTCCTCGGTAGGTGGTTTCATGATGTCCGCCGGCGTGGCGCTGCTGATTCTCGACATCGTGCTGCATTTCCGCTTCGGCAAGAAGGCACCGCAGAATCCGTGGGGAGCCGATACCCTGGAGTGGGCCATGCCCAAGCCGCCCACGGCCTACAATTTCGTCAGCCTGCCCGCGGTGGAGACGCGTCACCCGCTGTGGGAGAAGCCCGAGCTGTCGCGCACCATCTACGAGGGTGAGCACGGCCTCAATACCATCGACCATGGCAGGCGGGAGACCTGGGGCAGCGATGCGCTGACCGGCAAACTGCGCGAGACCGTCCACCTGCCGAGCAACTCCTGGTGGCCACTGTTCTCCTCGCTGGCCCTGGCCGCGGTATGCGTCAGCCTGCTGGTACGGGTCTATTGGGTGGCGGCCGTGGCAGTCGTGGTGGGTGTGGTACTGCTGCTGCGCTGGTCGTGGGAGAACGGCGCTCATCCCGGCAAGGCGCCCGAGGCGTCGATGGCGCCCACCGAGCCACCGTTGCACTACCACACCATGAACGGGCCCGGCGTCTGGTGCATGTCGGTGTCCCACCTGGCCAACGGCTCGCTCTATCTGTCGCTGCTGTTCGGCTGGTTCTATCTGTGGGTGGTGGCACCGGAGTGGCAGATGCCGGAAACCTCGCCGCTTTCGATGCCGCTGTTGGTGGCGGCCGGTGCGGCGCTGACCCTGGGCACGCTGCTGCTGGCCAAGGTGGTGCGTCGCCTGCGTCGCCGCGAGGGGAGCGGGCTCGGTCTGATGATGCATCTGGCGGGCGGCCTGGGCACCCTGCAGACGCTGCTGATCGTTGCGGTGATGTGGCTCGCGGGGCTGGCGCCTACCGAGACGGCGCATGACGCCACGCTGTTCGTGGCGCTGTGCTACGTGCTCATTCTGGCGGGTTTGGGGGCTGTGCTGTGCATCCTGCAGGGGCTGCGCGTCGGCTACGGCTACGTTAGCGTCGAAGCGCCGCTGGAGCCGGTGGTGGTGCTGCGCCTGTGGTACTACAGCCTGGTGGTCTACTGGAGTCTGTTCGTGGCCATCTGGGTCCTGCCGACCGTACTGGGAGGTGGCGCATGAGGCGGCTGCTGAAACTGACCCATCCGATTCACCTGGTCAGCGGGCTGACGATCTGGGGCATCTGGTTCGTGGCGATCTATGCCGGGCTCTCGGTGGCCTGCTCGGTGGCTCCCCCCGAGCCCGAGAGCGACATGTTCACCGGCATCAACCTGGGCGTCGGCGTGGCCACCCTGGTCACCACCGCGTTGCTGCTGTGGCTGACCTGGGCCAGCGTTGTCGCGGCACGCAGGGCGGAGGTGCGCCGCGAGTGCTACTTCGCCTATACCTCGGCCGGGGTGTTTCTGTTCTCGGCGGGCGGCACCCTGTTCGTCGGCTACCCCATCGTGTTCCTGCCGCCTTGTCTGTAAAGGTCGGTGCCGGGGGGGCGATCGGCTCGGCAGGAGCGCGGCGATTCAGCCGCCGGGGTGGGCCTGCTATACTCGCGCCAGCGCGGCGATGCCTGGCCGCAGGACTTCATCAACGGGGAGGGTGCCCGATGCAGAACGCCGTGATTCTGATCAACACCGAGAAGGGGCAGGTCAAGGCGGTGGCCGAGCGGCTTGCCGACGTGGAAGGCATCAGTGAGGTCTACTCCACCTGCGGTCGCTACGATCTGGTGGCGATCGCCCGCACGCGAGACTTCGAGAGCCTGGCCGAGCTGGTCACCGAACGCCTCAATGCCGTGGAAGGCATTCGCGATACCGAGACCCTGAATGCCATGCAGGTGCACTCGCGGCACGACCTCGAAACCATGTTCTCGCTCGGTTGGTAGACGCTCGCTAGCGACTATCGCCCGCTCGTAACCGTATCGAGCCGGTACCCGGATGTACCGGCAGTGGCTCCCCTGCGGATGAATTCATGGCTTTAGCACGTACCCGTGGCCGGCGGCGTCGCTCCGTACTGCCGCGCTGGCGCTCCCGCGTTCGTCAATTCGGCATCACTCTCGTTTTCGTGCTGGTCGGCAGCGGCCTGTGGTACACCCAGGAGCAGGAGTACCGCGACCAGCTGAGCTGGATGGGCGTGCCCACCTGGGACACCCTGACCCCGCTGACCGTGCATCGCGTGCTGCGCAACGACGGCTTCCTGGTGGGCTGGTCGGACGTGCGGGTCAATCCGCTGTGGGTGAGCTATCTGCTGCACGACGTGGAGGAGCGCCGGGCGGCACCCAGGCCAGACTTTCGCCGCGACTGGCGCACCCTGTGGCCGATTGCCGCCGACAGCTACTTCGGCAGCGGCTACGACCGCGGCCACCTGGCGCCCAACTACGCCATCGCCGTGGTGCACGGGAGTCAGGCCCAGGAGCAGTCGTTCCTGATGAGCAACATCTCGCCCCAGCGTCCCGATCTCAACCGGCGCCTGTGGCAGCGCCTGGAAGAGGTGGTGATCGACCACTTCGTGCCGCGCTTCGGTGTGGTCCAGGTGATCACCGGCCCGGTCTTTCCCGAGCGCTTTCTCGACAACGTGACCAACCGGGTAGGGCTGGTCGAGATTCCCGAGGCGTTCTACAAGATCGTCGTGGTGCCGGCCGAGGAGCCCATGGCGCTGGCCTTCATCATGCCCCAGGAGGTGCGCGGCGACGAACCGCTGGGCGACTACCTGGTGAGCATCGACGAAGTGGAGGCGCGTACCGGGCTCAACTTCTTCCCGCGGCTGCCCGAGGAGGTCGCCGAGGTATTGGAGGGAGAGGTGGTGGCTTCGGGCTGGGCGTTGGAAGAGGTCGCCCGGCTGCCCGCCAGATACTGAGGCGGGCCGGATACTGAGGTGGGGCAGCGTTCGGGCACAAAAAAACCGCGATGGGTCGCGGTTTCTCGTTTCACTCTGAAGGCTTTCAGCTTGCATGACGCGGCCTGCTCGGAGAGCAGTGGTGCCCAGGAGAGGACTTGAACCTCCACGTCCGTAAGGACACTAGCACCTGAAGCTAGCGCGTCTACCAATTCCGCCACCTGGGCGCATCATGCGGTAGTCGAGTCTGCCGTCGTGTTCGCGTGCCTGGGATGGTGCCCAGGAGAGGACTTGAACCTCCACATCCGTAAGGATACTAGCACCTGAAGCTAGCGCGTCTACCAATTCCGCCACCTGGGCGAACACGAGCGGGTCGAGCTGAATAAAGAGCGATGGTGCCCAGAAGAGGACTTGAACCTCCACGTCCGTAAGGACACTAGCACCTGAAGCTAGCGCGTCTACCAATTCCGCCATCTGGGCAGGCGACGCGTATCTTACCCAATTTGTGGGCCAATGCAAGAGCTGGGGCGGTGAAAGAGTGAAATAGCGGGCGACGTCGAGGTCGGGAGGTGCCGTCATGGTTGGGAACAGCCACCAGCGGCGCTATACTGCGGGCATGACAAACGACTCTATTAGCAATATCCCACGTATGCGGCTTCTTGCCGATTCTCTTCCCAGTACGCTGCTCCCGTTGCCAAGGATGCCCCTCGCATGACTCATTGGACGCTCAGCAACGACCCCCATGCCAACCGCGAGGCCCACAAGTACGACAAGCCGGCGCCCAGCCGCGAGTATCTGCTGGCGCGCCTGGAGGAGTACGGCAAGCCGATTACCCACGAATCCATGAGCCGCATGCTGGGTCTCGAGGACGATGAGCTGCAGGAGGCGGTACGCCGTCGGCTTGCCGCCATGGAACGCGACGGTCAGGTGCTGCGCAACCGTGCCGGTGCCTACGCGTTGATCGACAAGCTCGACCTGATCAAGGGCAAGGTGCTGGGTCATCGCGACGGCTTCGGCTTCGTGCTGCGCGACGACGGCAAGAAGCCCGACCTGGTGTTGCCGCCGCGGCAGATGCGCCGCGTCTTCCATGGCGACTACGTGCTGGTGCGCGTCAGCGGACGCGACCGCCGCGGCCGCGACGAGGCCACCATTGCCGAGGTGCTGTCGCGCAATACCCAGACCATCGTCGGCGTCTATCGCGAGAACACGTCCGAATTCGGCGTGCTGATCCCCGAGAATCCGCGCATCACCCAGGAAGTGATCATTCCCCACAGCGCCTGCGGCGGTGCCCGCGACGGCCAGGTGGTGTCGGCCAGGATCGTGCAGCAGCCCGATACCCGGGTGCAGCCGGTGGGCGAGGTGGTCGAGGTGCTCGGCGAGCGCATGGATCCCGGCATGGAGATCGACATCGCCATCCGCAGCTACGAGATCCCCGCCGAATTTCCGCCCGAGGTGCACGACCAGATCGCCGAGATGTCGGCCGAGGTGGCCGAGCAGGACAAGCAGCACCGTATCGATCTGCGCGACGTCCCGCTGGTGACCATCGACGGCGAGGACGCCAAGGACTTCGACGACGCCGTATGCGCCTGGAAGACCAAATCGGGCAGCTGGAAGCTGATCGTCGCCATTGCCGACGTCTCGCACTACGTGCGTCCCGGCACGCCGCTCGACGAAGAGGCCCTGCGCCGCGGCAACTCGGTTTACTTCCCCGGGCAGGTGGTGCCGATGCTGCCCGAGCTGCTCTCCAACGGCTTGTGCTCGCTCAATCCGCACGTCGATCGCCTGGCCATGGTCTGCGAGCTCAACATTTCCAAGAACGGGACGATCAGTCGCTACCGCTTCTACGAGGCGGTGTTCCGCTCCCACGCCCGGCTCACCTACAACAAGGTGGCGGCGATCCTCGACGAGGACGACCCCGAGGGCGATGCTCTGCGCGAAGAGTACCGCGACCTGGTCAAGCCGCTCCAGAGCCTGCATGCGCTCTACAAGGTGCTGCGCCAGGCCCGCGAGGAGCGCGGTGCCATCGACTTCGAGACCACCGAGACGGCGATCCTCTTCAACGAGGAGCGCAAGATCGAGCAGATCGTGCCGCGCACCCGCAACGACGCCCACAAGCTGATCGAGGAGTGCATGCTGGCGGCCAACGTGGCCACCGCGCGTTTCCTCGACAAGCACGACCTGCCGGCGCTCTATCGCATCCACGAGCGGCCCTCGCCAGAGCGGCTCGACAAGTTGCGTCTGTTCCTCAACGAGCTGGGGCTCTCGGTGGGCGGCGGCGACGAACCCACGCCGCAGGACTACCAGGTGCTGGCGGAAGCGATTCGCGGACGGCCGGACGCCGACGTGATCCAGACCGTGATGCTGCGCTCCATGAGCCAGGCGGTCTACTCGCCGCACAACGAGGGGCATTTCGGCCTGGCCTATCCGGCCTACGCGCATTTCACCTCGCCGATTCGCCGCTATCCCGATCTGCTGGTGCATCGCGCCATTCGCTCGGTGGTGCGCGGGCCGCGTCAGACCAATACCGTGCTGCGCGCCGAAGGCGCCAGGGTGGATCCGCCGAGCAAGTGGTGCCCTTACACCTTCGAGCAGATGCTCGAGCTCGGCGAGCACTGCTCGATGACCGAGCGGCGTGCCGACGACGCCACTCGCGACGTCGAGGACTGGCTCAAGTGCGAGTTCATGTCGGACAAGCTCGGCGAGGTCTATGAAGGTACCATCGCGTCGGTGACCCAGTTCGGCATCTTCGTACGTCTCGACGCGGTCTACGTCGAGGGGCTGGTGCACGTCACCTCGCTGCCCTCGGACTACTACCACTACGAGCCCGAAAAGCATCGCCTCAAGGGCGAGCGCACAGGCATGAGCTACCGCCTGGGCGATGGCGTCACGGTGCAGGTGGCGCGTGTGGATCTCAACGATCGCAAGATCGACTTCGTGCTCGAGGACGAGAAGCCGCGGCCCAAGCGTCAGCCGCGCAAGCGGCAGGCCGATGGCGATGCCAATGCGACCTTCACGCCCAAGCCGGCTGACAAGGGCCGAGCGGAGAACAAGGGCGAGCGGGGCAAGGGCAAGGGCGGCAAGCGTCGCCGCGGCCCGCGCAAGCCGAGGGCGCGCGGCTGATGAGTCAGGGGCGCAAGGGGCGAGAGCGCGAGGTCGGCAAGAAGGCGGGGGCGCGTCGCGCAACCGGCACGCCAGGCCTGCCTGGCAGTCTCGACGCCGTGTTCGGCGTGCACGCGGTGCGCGCCCTGCTGTCACGCGGCGACATACCCAAGGTGCTGTGGGTGCAGGAGGGCGAAGCGCAGCAGCGCCTGACCGAGCTGGTCGAACAGGCCCGGCGGGGTGGGGCGCGAGTCGAACGGCATCCGCGTGAGGAGCTCGACCGTCTGGCCAGGGAGGCCTCGCATCAGGGCATCGTCGCCTTTGCCGCGCCGCTGGCCTTCGAGAGCGAGGCGTCGCTGTGGTTCAAGCTGGAGGCCTGGCCGCACGAGACGCCGCCGTTGCTGCTGGTGCTCGACGGCGTCACCGACGTGCACAACTTCGGCGCCTGCCTGCGCAGCGCGGATGCCGCCGGGGTGCACGGCGTGATCGTGCCCAAGGACAAGTCCGCTCCGCTCAGCGCCACGGTGCGCAAGGTGGCCTGCGGCGCCGCCGAGAGCGTGCCGGTCTATCAGGTGACCAACCTGGCCCGCGCCCTGGCCCGGCTCAAGGAGTTCGGCGTGTGGATCACCGGCACCGCCGGTGAGGCCGAGGCGATGCTCTTCGATGCCGAGTTCACCGGCCCCACGGCGCTGGTGATGGGGGCCGAGGGCAAGGGCATGCGCCGCCTGACCCGCGAGGCCTGCGATGGCCTGGTCAAGCTGCCCATGGCTGGCAGCGTCTCCAGCCTCAACGTTTCGGTGGCCACCGGCATCTGCCTGTTCGAGGCGGTTCGCCAGCGCCGCGACGCGTGAGTCGCCAATGCACCGCCAGCTTGCAACCGGCGGTGCGGATCACTAGAATACAGGCGCCCGTTCCTGCGTGAGCGGGTGTTGCTATTTTCGACTATCACCTCCTTGCTTCTCCTGAGTGCCGGTCCCGTATGGAGCGGGCCTCATGCGGAAGCTGCCAACCCGAAAGGAGATCCCATGCGTCATTACGAAATCGTGTTCATGGTCCACCCGGACCAGAGCGAGCAAGTGCCGTCCATGGTCGAGCGTTACTCCAGCATCGTCACCGAGAGCGGTGGCACCGTGCACCGCCTGGAGGACTGGGGCCGTCGTCACCTGGCCTACCCGATCAACAAGATCCACAAGGCTCACTACGTGCTGATGAACGTCGAGTGCAGCGGCGAGACTCTCGAAGAGATCGAGAACATCTTCCGCTTCAACGACGCCATCATTCGCAGCCTGGTGGTGCGCTGCAAGGAAGCCATCACCGAAGCTTCGCCGATGATGAAGCCGGCAGACGACAAGCGTGCGCGTCGCGAAGAGAAGCCGCGCGCCGAAGAAGAAACTGCCGAAGCCCACTGATCGCACGTACCGAGGAGTCTCTACATGGCACGCTTTTTCCGCCGCCGTAAGTTCTGCCGTTTCACCGCTGAAGGCGTGAAGCAGATCGACTACAAGGATCTGGACACGCTGAAGGCCTACATCACCGAAACCGGCAAGATCGTACCCAGCCGCATTACCGGTACCAAGGCCCGTTATCAGCGTCAGCTGGCAACCGCCATCAAGCGCGCGCGCTACCTGGCCCTGCTGCCCTACACCGACAGCCACCAGTAAGCCGCCGATTCGATGTTGCCGATCGCCCGATGGTTGATGCGCGGTACGCCCTATGCCGTAGGCGGGGCGGCGCTGGCTGCGGTCATACCCTGGCTGTTCTGGCTCAGTGGCGCCATCGTGGCCCTGGTCACGCTGCGTCGCGGCCTGTCGCCGGCGCTGCCGGTGCTGGTGGCGGCCGCCGTCCCTGCCGGCTGGTGGTGGGCTCAGGGCGATGCCCTGCCGCTGGCCAGCGTGCTGCTGGTCACGCTGATGGCGGTGGTGCTGCGCTCCCGCATGCGCTGGGGCGAGGCGCTGATCGTCGGCACGCTGGCCGCGGCGGCCATGATCCAGCTCGGCGTCTTCGTGCCGCCGGGCGGTACCGGGCCGCTGTTGGAGCAACTGCGCCAGGGGTCGGCCGAGATCGACCGCATGTTGACCGAGATGGCCAACCAGGGCTTCGACACCGAGGAGCTGGCCACGCTGCTGATCGGCGGCATCACCGGTCTGGTGGTGCTGATCGCTGCGGTGGGCTGTCTGGCGCTGGCGCGGGCCTGGCAGGCGGGGCTCTACAACCCCGGCGGCTTTCGCGAGGAGTTCCATGCGCTGCGGCTGGTGCCGCGCGAACTCGGCCTGCTGGTGGTGCTCGGAGTGGTGGGCATGGTGCTTGGCTTGCCGTCGCTCTCCATGCTGGTATGGGTGCCGCTGCTGGTGGCCGGTATCGCCCTGGTGCACGGCTACGTCGGATTGAAAGGCATGAACGGGCTGTGGCTGATCGCTTTCTACGTATTGCTGATCACCACCTGGCCCATGATTCTGATAGTGCTGCTGGTGGCCTTCATCGATGTGTTCGCGGATTTTCGCGGCCGTCTGGCCTCTCGCAGCGACTGACAAGAGGTTAACGAGATGGAAGTCATTCTGCTCGACAACATTGGCAAGCTGGGTGGCCTGGGCGACAAGGTCACCGTGAAGCCCGGCTACGGCCGTAACTACCTGGTGCCTTACGGCCTTGCCGTGCCGGCTACCAAGGACAACGTGGAAGCCTTCGAGGCGCAGCGCGCCGAGCTCGAGGCCCAGGCCGCCGAGCGTAAGGCGATCGCCGAATCCCGTGCCGCTCAGCTGGCCGAGATCGAGCTGTCGCTGGTGGCCAAGGCCGGCGACGAAGGCAAGCTGTTCGGCTCCATCGGCCCGCGCGACCTGGCCGAGGCACTGGCTCAGGCCGGCATCGAAGTCGCCAAGAGCGAAGTTCGCATGCCCGAAGGTCCGATCCGCCAGACCGGTGAATACGACATCGACCTGCATCTGCATGCCGAAGTCGATGCCACCGTTCGCGTGGTCGTCGTCGCCGAGTAAGCCTTACCGCACTCGACCGACCCAAGGGGCGCAGGAGAGATCCTGCGCCCTTTTCGTTTGCTGTATTGGGCAGGCGTGTGGGTGTCTTAGACATTGGTAGTAATATTACGGTTTGTCTTTGCATTGTAACTCTTAAACGATTAAGTTTTTTCTGCCTGGCTCCGCTGCGATTCAGGCCAGGGCAGCAGGACGAGACATAAGAGACAAGCGTATCCGCGATACCGCTCTTAAACGATACAGCGCCATGCTTCCCACCGTTCTCCTTGCGTAAACAACTAAATAAACACAAAGGAACAACTGCGATGAAGACTGCCTTGCCAAGAACTCCGCTGGTCGCCGCCGTGGCCCTGGCCAGTTTCGGCATGATCGGGCACGCCGCCGCCGATACCAGCGCCCTGGAGCAGCGCCTGCTCGAACTGGAAAGCCGTATCGCCGCCGCCGAACAGCGCGCCAGCGCCGCCGAGCAGCGCGCCGAACTCGCCGAGGCCCAGGCCGCGGGAAGCCCGGCCCCCGCTGACGTGGAAGAGCGCCTGGCCCGGGTCGAGCGCCAGGCCAGCGGCGAAGAGGGCTTCTCGTTCAACGTCTACGCCCGCTCCGGGCTGCTGCTGGGTGAAGACCGCAAGAGCATCGACGGTGGCCCCAACGTAACGCCAGCCGGTGGACTGGGAGGCCATGTGGGGCGCCTGGGCAACGAGCCGGATACCTACGCTGAGGCCATCCTCAACTACCGCATGCAGTTCGACAACGGCGCCAAGGCGCACTACCGCACCATGCTGGCCGATAGCGTGACCACCAGCAACGATTGGACGTCCGACGAATCCAACCTCAACGTGCGCCAGGTCTACGCCGAGTTCAGCGATCTGCCGAGCTTCACCGGCGCCTTCGAGAACGCCTCGATCTGGGCCGGCAAGCGCTTCGACCGCGACAACTTCGACATCCACTGGCTCGACACTGACTTCGTCTTCCTCGCCGGCACCGGTGCCGGTATCTACGACGTGCAGCTGGCCGACAACTGGCGCTCCAACTTCTCGCTCTACGGGCGCAGCTTCAGCGACTTTCCTGTCAGCAGAGAAAGTCCCGGTGATACCGGCTCTACCGACAGTCTGATCCTGACCGCCAACAACTACTTCGGTAACTGGCAGTGGATGGTGAGCGGTCTGTCCGCAGCCGACAACGATGAGCGCGACATCGGCGAGGGCCAGACTGCTGCCGACAGTGGCTTCCATACCATGGTGGCCTACCACGGCGACAGCTTCTTCGGCCTGGGCGAGGGCAACTTCAAGGTGGCACTGCTGCACGGCCAGGGCCTGGGCGCCGAGGTCAAGGGGCTCGGCAGTGCTGGTGAGCTGACCGACGATGCCCAGGCTACCCGCCTCGGCATCTACGGCACCACCTACGTGGCGCCCAACTGGCGTCTGGCCCCGGTGCTGTTCGGCGAGGTGAGCAAGGACCGCTATGTCGATGGCGACGACTACAAGTGGCTGACCCTCAGCGCACGCCTGGCCAACGAGATTACCCAGAACTTCGAGATGCAGTACGAGGCCAGCTATCAGTACATGGATCTCGATCCCAATGGGCGCGGAGATCTCAACGCGGTGAGTGGCGACTTCGGCAAGTTCACCATTGCGCCGACCTTCAAGCCCCAGGTGGGTGGGTTCTGGCAGCGGCCGGAGATTCGCGCCTTCGCCTCCTATACCGACTGGTCGAGCGATCTCAACAACTACGGCGCCAGCTCCTTCGGCAACGAAGGCTTCACCGGCGGCCAGTGGAGCTTCGGCGTCCAGACCGAGGTATGGTTCTAGACCGGCTACATCAATCCCGTTGCTCGCACGCTGTTTCGAACCTTCGCCGCGACCGTTTTCGGTCGCGGTTTTTGTCATTTCGAAAGGTGGGGTGGGCCACGGGCATCGGGTAGAATGGCACGGCCCGTTCCCCTCAAGGTTGCCGCACCATGAACGACACGCTCGAGCTCGATCAGGAAACCGCTGCGCTCAAGGTGCCGCCGCACTCGCTCGAAGCGGAGCAGTCGGTGCTGGGCGGCCTGATGCTCGACAACCAGGCCTGGGACAACGTCGCCGACCGGCTGGTGGCAGACGACTTCTACCGCTATGAGCACCGTTTAATCTTCAACGCCATGACCGGGTTGGCTGAAGCCAGCAAGCCGCTCGACGTGGTCACTCTCTCCGAGGCGCTGGAAGGCCGCGATCAACTCGATACGGTGGGTGGGCTTGCCTATCTCGCCGAGCTGGCGCGCAATACCCCCTCGGCGAGCAACATCCGCGCCTATGCCGACATCGTTCGCGAGCGGGCCACGCTGCGCAAGCTGATCCGTGCCGCCAGCCAGATCGCCGACGGCGCCTTCAGCCCCCAGGGACGTCCCGCCGACGAGCTGCTCGATGAGGCCGAGCGACTGGTGTTCCAGATCAGCGAGGAGCGCCCCAAGTCGGGCGGACCCATCGGCATGAGCGAGCTGCTGGCCAAGGCGGTGGACCGCATCGACGAGCTGTTCAACATGAAGGGCGAGATGACCGGCCTTTCCACCGGGTTTCGCGACCTCGACGAGATGACCTCGGGCCTGCAGCCCTCCGATCTGGTGATCATCGCGGGCCGCCCCTCCATGGGTAAGACCACCTTCGCCATGAACCTGGTCGAGCACGCCGTGATCGCCAGCGACCGGCCGGTGATGGTGTTCTCCATGGAGATGCCTGCCGAGTCGCTGATGCTGCGTATGCTCTCTTCTCTGGGACGCATCGACCAGACCCGGGTGCGTACCGGTCAGCTCGAGGACGAGGACTGGCCGCGGCTGACCTCGGCGGTCAACCTGCTCAAGGACAAGCAGCTGTTCATCGACGATACCGCGGCGCTGTCGCCCAACGAGATGCGCTCGCGCATTCGCCGGGTGGTGCGGGAGCACGGCAATCTGGCCCTGGTGATGATCGACTACCTGCAGCTGATGCAGATTCCCGGCTTCTCCGAGAACCGCACCGGCGAGATCTCCGAGATCTCGCGCTCGCTCAAGGGCATGGCCAAGGAGTTCGGCTGCCCGGTGGTAGCGCTCTCCCAGCTCAACCGCTCGCTGGAGCAGCGCCCCAACAAGCGCCCGGTGATGTCGGACCTGCGCGAGTCAGGCGCCATCGAGCAGGATGCCGACTTGATCGCCTTCGTCTATCGCGACGAGGTCTACAACCCGGATAACCCCGACAACCAGGGCCTGGCCGAGCTGATCATCGGCAAGCAGCGTAACGGTCCCATCGGCACGGTGCACATGGCCTTCATCGGCAAGTACACCCGCTTCGAGGACCTGGCGCCGGACAGCTACGGCGAAGCATTCGGCGAGTGAAGCGCAGCAGCGCTTGAGCCAGCGGCGCGGCCCCGTATAATGCCGAGCCCCCGACAGTCGTTTTCGAGGAGTGACCCATGGCAGGCGGATTTCGACGCGGCAAGCGTCAGCGCCCCCCCAAGCTGGAAGCCCGCGGTATCATCGAGTCGCTGGAGCGCGAGGGGCCGTTCAAGGAGTGGCTCGGCATGCCGGATCTCTATCGCTTTCATCTGGTCGTCGACGGCGAGGCCTACAGCTACCAGACCGAGGATGCCGAACTCTCCGTCGCGGTGGGCGATCGCGTGGTGTTCCGCTACAAGGAGACCAAGGCGGGCAGGTGGGTCGACCGCAACTCCCTGGCCAAGGCGATCGATCCCTCGGAGTACCAGTAGCCGCCTCGCGCAGGAGAACGCCTGCGGAACCTGGCCAGGGCTCCACTGTCATAGTTTCGATACGTTAGCGTCATGCGATTGATATCGGGCACAGTCATGCTGTGCCCGAAGTCTATCCAGAGACCCCAACGGAACGAAACAGGACATGGAGGGAGCCATGGAATTCGAACAGTTGAAGCAATTCGTCGCGCGCCATGACAACTTCGAAGTGCGCGTCATCACCCATTCCGGCAGCCACTGCTACCAGGTGGAGCTCGAGGACGTGGAGGGCGTACGCCACATGCTGACACGGCGTGGCAAGCCCATGGTGTTCCGCTCTCTCGAGGACGTCTACCTGGAGCTGCAGCGCGCCGGCATCCACCGGGCCTTCCTGGTCCAGCACGTGCCGCAAGACGAAGTCATCGGTCGCGAGGCTCATTATCACGACCCGCTGACGTCGCGCATGCCGCTGGTCTTCTAGGCCCGCTGAACGACAACCTTGATCCAAGTTATACAAATCGACTTCATAGTATAACTCGATGCCCCTGACGGACCTCGCCTGATACAATGACGCTCCTAATGTTTCGCCACGAGGAGCGCAGCGCATGGCCGCATCGCAAGAGGTATCGGGCTCGCCGGAGCGTCAACGTCCCCCCCATGCTCCGGCGGATCATCCCGCGGTGGCCCGGCCCAGGGTCGGTGTGGTGCTGGTCAACTTGGGCACGCCGGATGCCACCGATTACTGGTCGATGCGACGCTATCTCAGCGAGTTTCTCTCCGACAAGCGGGTGGTCGACTACCCCAGTTGGAAGTGGCAGCCACTGCTGCAGCTGATCATCCTCTCGCGCCGACCGTTCAAGTCGGGCGAGGCCTATCGCGGTATCTGGAACACCGAGAAGAACGAGAGTCCGCTGCTCACCATCACCCGGGACCAGACGCGCAAGGTGGCCGAGGGGCTGAAAGCGCGCCATGGTGAGCAGGTGCTGGTGGACTTCTGCATGCGTTACGGCAACCCTTCCACGGACAGCGTGCTGCGGCGCCTGCAGGCCGAGGGTTGCGAGCGCATCCTGTTCTTTCCGCTCTATCCGCAATACGCCTCGCCGACCACGGCCACGGCCAACGACCACGCCTTCCGCACCCTGATGAAGCTCAAGTGGCAGCCGGCGATTCGTACCGTGCCGGCCTACTTCGAGCACCCGGCCTATCTCGAGGCGCTGAGCAATTCCGTGCGCGAGGCCTATGCCGCGGCCGAGTCGGCGCCGGAGGTGCTGGTGGCCTCGTATCACGGTGTGCCCAAGCGCTTTCTCATGGAGGGAGACCCCTACCACTGCCAGTGTCAGAAGACCACGCGACTGCTTCGCGAGCGGCTGGGCTGGGCGGAGGGTGAGATTCAGACTGCCTTTCAGTCGCAGTTCGGCCCCGAGGAGTGGGTCGGCCCGCAAACCGTCGATCATGTGGCCGAACTGGCGCGCCAGGGCAGTAAACACATCGCGGTGATTTCTCCGGCCTTCTCCGCCGACTGTGTCGAGACCCTGGAGGAGATCAACGAGGAGATTCGCGACAGCTTTCTCGCCGCGGGCGGAGAGCGCTTCACCTACATTCCCTGTCTCAACGACCGCGACGATCACATCCGGGCGCTGCTGGCGATCATCGACAACGAGCTGGGCGGCTGGGTGTGAAGCGGGAGAGCCGATCGGGCCACCTGATCGGCTCTCGTGTCAGCGGAACAGGCGCGAACGCTTCTGCTTGCGGTACTTCCAGGGGTGTTTGGCGCGGGCCGGACGCGCCACCCGGCTCTGGCCCACGTCCTCGTCGCGGAACTCCGGCACCGAGCCGCGGGTACCGGTGGTGAAGCGCAGGTGCATGTGCAGCCCGGTCTTGGCCAGCATGTGACCGGTGACCGGGGCGGTGATGAACAGGAACAGGGTGATCAGCAGCTCCTGAACGTGCAGCTCGCGCTGGGTGATGGTGAAGTAGAGCATCGAGGCGATCAGCACGCAGCCGATACCCAGCGTGGTGCCCTTGGTGGGGCCATGCAGGCGCATGAAGAAGTCCTTGAACTGCAGCATGCCGAGCGAGCCGGTGAAAGCGAACACCCCGCCGGCTATCAGCAGAAAGGCAATCACACCTTCGGCAATGACGTAGAAGGTCATGTGGCGTCCCCTATTCGATGATGTCGCCGCGCAGCAGATAGCGGCAAACGGCCATGGTGCCGATGAACCCCAGCATGGCGATCAGGATCGCCGCCTCGAAGTAGGTCTTGGTGTTGAGCCACAGCCCCAGCAGCACGATCAGGGCGATCGAGTTGACGTAGAGCGTATCGAGGGCCAGCAGGCGGTCGGGTACGTCCGGGCCGATGGCGAGGCGATAGACGTTCATGGCCATGGCCAGCACGATGAGCGTCAGGCTGATCAGCAGGGCGGTGTCTAGCATTCGAAGATCTCCTTGAGCGGGCGCTCGTAGCGATCGCGGATCTCGCGAATCAGGGCCTGTTCGTCGTCGAGGTCGAGGACGTGGATCAACAGCGAGGAGCCGTCGAGACGGATGTTGGTCGATACCGTGCCCGGCGTCATGGTGATGGTATTGGCCAGCAGGGTGATGGCCAGGCGATCCTTCACCTCCAGCGGGTACTCGACGAAGCCGGGGTGCGGTTCGCGCCGCGGCAGCAGGATCAACAGGCTGACATGCACGTTGGCCTTGACGATGTCCCACATCACCACGAGCACGAACCAGGCCAGCTTGAGCGGATGCTTGACCCGCGGCAGCGGCTCCCAGAAATCCTTCGTCAACAGCGGAATGCCTACGGCCAGCAGCGTGCCGAGCAGGAGCTGGCCGGGCGCAATGCTGCGTACCATCAACAGCCATACCACCAGCAGCACCAGCGACAGGGTGGGGGTGGGCAGGAAACGTCCCATGGCTTTCATAGCGTGTCTCCCTGCGTCTGGTCATGGAACGGCTGGCGAGACTGCACCAGATCCCGGGTGGGTTCGTCGCCCAGCAGTTGCTGGATCACGACCTGGGGCATGGCCAGCTGCTCTGCGGTGGCTTGGGAGTAGTGGCTGATAGGCCCGGCGAAGACCACCAGCAGGGGGGCGCTGGCCAGCAGCCAGACCACGCCGACGAGCTGGGGACGGGTGACCTTGCCGGCGGCTACCTCGCCCTTGTAGCTGGCCCAGAAGAAAACCGATCCCGCCCGTGACATGGCGATCAGGGCGCTCAGGCCGGCCAGCAGCAGCAGCGGCCACAGCCATAGCCGGGCGCTGCCCTCCGCAGCCTGCATTAGCAGCAGCTTGGCTAGGGAGCCGGCCAGCGGGGGCAGACCGACCACGCCGACCGCCGCGGCCAGGAACAGGCCGCCGAGCAGGTAGCGCTGGTGCAGCCGGCGGGCGCGCACCAGACGCGTACCGGCCTTGCCGCGCTGCTGACCGATCAGCTCGGCGATCAGGAACAGCACGCCGCAGATCAGGGTGGTGTGGGGCAGATAGTAGAGCAGCGCGGTGGTGGCAGCGGTGGTGCCCAGGCTGGCGGCCGCCAGCAGGGTGCCGACCGAGACCAGCACCAGATAGGCCACCAGCGGGCGCAGGTCGCGGGCTGCCAGGACGCCGATGGCGGCCAGCAGGATGGTGGCCAGCCCCGACCACCACAGCCAGCCCTGGATGGCGGATTCGGCGTCGCTGTCGGCAAAGATCAGGCTGTTCACGCGGAGAATGGCGTAGAGCCCGAGCTTGGTCATGATGGCGAACAGCGCCGCCACCGGTGCAGGGGCCGAGGAGTAGGTGCGCGGCAGCCAGAAATAGAGCGGCAGCAGCGCGGCCTTGAGACTGAACACCACGATCAGCAGCAGGGCGCCGGCGGTGACCAGGGCGGCCTGGTCACCGGACATGGTGGCGACCCGCCGTCCCATGTCCGCCATGTTGAGAGTGCCGGTCGCGCCGTACAGCACGCCCAGCGCAATCAGGAACAGCGCCGAGCCGGCCACGTTGAGAATCACGTAGTGCAGACCGGCACCGACCCGCTCCTTGCCGCCGCCGTGCATCAGCAGGGCGTAGGAAGCGAGCAGCGTGATCTCGAAGAAGACGAACAGGTTGAAGATGTCGCCGGTGAGAAAGGCGCCGTTCAACCCCATCAGCTGCAGTTGGAAGAGACCGTGGAAGTTGCTGCCGCGGACGTCGTCACCGGCGCTGGCGAAGATCACGCAGCCCAGCGCCAGCACGGCGGTCAGACTCAGCATGAGCGCCGAGAGGCGGTCGAGCATCAGCACGATGCCGAAGGGGGCCTGCCAGTTACCCAGCGCGTAGAAGGTCAGCTCGCCCCCGGCCGCCCGCTGCAACAGCAGCAGGGTGACGATGACCAGCAGGGCGGTGAAGGCGATGCTCAGGCGACGGTGAGTCCGGTCGCTGGCCTTGCCCGACAGCAGCAGCACCAGAGCGCCGAACATCGGCAGCAGGATGGGCAGGGAAATCAGATGCTGATTCATCGTGGGGCGTCTCCATCCTCGCCTTGCTGGCCATCCACATGGTCGGAGCCGAGGTCGCCGCGGGCGCGGATCGCCAGGATCACCACGAAGGCGGTCATGGCGAAGCCGATCACGATGGCGGTGAGCACCAGGGCCTGGGGCAGCGGATCGGTGGGCGTGATCGAGTCGCCGATCACCGCCGCCGCGTGAGTATTGAGCCCGCCGGTGGAGAACAGGAACAGGTTCACTGCGTAGCCGAGCAACGCCAGACCGACGATGACCGGGAAGGTGCGTCCGCGCAGCAGCAGATAGATGCCGCTCGCCGTGAGCACTCCGACGACGAGTGAGAACAGGGCTTCCATCAGCGCTCCTCCAGCGTTGGGCGATTGACCGTGGTGACGCGGCCCAGGTTGATCAGGATCATCAGCGTGGCCCCCACCACGGCGAGATAGACGCCGAGATCGAACAGCATCGCCGTGGCCAGCTCGAACTCACCCACCAACGGCAGGTGGAAGTGGCCGAAGGCCGAGGTCAGGAAGGGGAAGCCGAACAACCAGCTGCCGAGACCGGTGGCCAGCGCCACGGCAAGGCCAGATACGGCGACGATGGGGTAGGAGATCGGCAGTCGCTCGCGGGTCCAGTCGTGGCCGCGGGCCATGTACTGCAGGATCAGCGCGGTGGCGGTGATCAGGCCGGCGATGAAGCCGCCGCCCGGCTGGTTGTGGCCGCGCAGGAAGATGTACACCGACACCAGCAACGCCAGCGGCAGCAGGATCTGGGCCACCACCGACAGGATCAGCGGATAGCGATGGCGCGACCAGCGGATGCCCTCGATGTTGCCCGAGGGCATGAACAGACGCAGACGGTTGAGCAGCTTGAAGGTGGCGAGGCCGGCCAGGGTGAGTACGGTGATCTCGCCCAGGGTATCGAAACCGCGGAAGTCGACCAGGATGACGTTGACCACGTTGGTGCCGCCGCCGCCGGGCACGCTCTCGCGCAGGAAATAGTCGGCAATGGTCAGGGTCTCCCGGGTCAGCAGGGCGTAGTTGAGCATGGCCACCACCAGGCCCAGCGAGGTGGCCAGGATCAGGTCGCGCAGGATGCGTCTGCCCGAGACCAGCAACGGCGGGCGCTGGGGCAGGAAGAACAGGGCCAGGATCATCAGGATCATCGAGGCGACCTCCACCGATAGCTGGGTCAGGGCCAGGTCGGGAGCGGAGAAACGCACGAAGGTCAGCGAGACCGACAGCCCCACCACCGAGAGCATCAGCAGCGACACCAGCCGCCAGCGATGGCTCAGGGCGCTGCCGATGGCGCCGAACACCATCAGGCCGGCGCCGAGGAACAGCATGCCGTCGAGCGGCTGCTGGCCGCGCTCGCCGGTCAGCGACTCCAACTGGGTCAGGCCGATGGCGGCCATGGCCAGGGCGCTCAGGATCAGCAGCGCCTGGTAGCGCTGCAGGGAGCCGTTCTCCAGGCGCAGGGTCAGCCATAAGGTTGCCTTGATCAGACGCTGCACCGCTGCCTCGAAGATCAGCCCGGCGTTGCGCTCGTGGAACAGGGCGGCGATGCCGGCCAGGCGCCGATGCTGGCGCAGCACCAGCACGCCGCCGGCCACCGCGGCCACACTCATCAGCAGCGGCAGGTTGAGGCCGTGCCACAGGGCCAGGCTGACCACCGGAGTGGTCTCGCCCTGCACGGCGAGGCTCGCCGCGTGCAGCAGCGGAGCGGCCAGGGTCATCGGGAACAGCCCTACCAGCAGACTCATGGCGGCCAGGAACAGGCCGGGGGCCAGCATGCCCCGCGACGGGTCGTGCACCTTCATCGGCGGCAGCGCCTTCTGCTCGCGGGTCAGCTTGGGCTCGGCGAAGAACAGGCTCCAGATCAGCCGCAGCGAGTAGGCCACCGAGAGCATGGCGGCTACCACGACCAGCAGCGGGATGACGATGCTCAGCGCGCCGAGCAGGTTGTTGATCAGGCTCTGTTCGAACAGCATCTCCTTGGATAGGAAGCCGTTGAACGGGGGGAAGCCGGCCATGGCGGAGCCGGCCAGAATGGTCATGGTGCCGGTCAGCGGCATCATCGACCACAGCGCGCCGAGACGGTCGATGTCACGGGTGCCGGTTTCATGGTCGATGATGCCGACCATCATGAACAGCGCCGCCTTGAAGGTGGCGTGGTTGAGGATGTGAAACACGGCGGCGACGATGGCCAGCGGGCTGCCGAGCCCCAGCAGCAGCGTGATCAGGCCCAGGTGGCTGACGGTGGAGAAGGCCAGGATGCCCTTGAGATCGCGCTCGAGCAGGGCGAACCAGGCGGCATAGAGCATGGTCGCCAGACCCACCAGCGACAGGCTGACCGCCCACAGCGCGGTGTCGCCCAGCGCCGGGTTGAGGCGTGCCATCAGCAGCACGCCCGCCTTGACCATGGTGGCCGAGTGCAGGAACGCCGAGACCGGCGTGGGGGCGGCCATGGCGTGGGGCAGCCAGAAGTGGAACGGGAACTGCGCCGACTTGGTGAAGGCCCCCAGCAGCACCAGGGCCACGATCAGCGGATAGTGCTGCGAGGCGCGGATCAGATCGCCGGCCGCCAGCACGTCGCCCATGGCGAAGCTGCCCACCGCCTGCCCGATCAGCAGGATGCCGGCCAGCAGGGCCAGGCCGCCGGCACCGGTGACGGTCAACGCCATGCGTGCACCGCGCCGGGCATCGCTGCGGTAGCCCCAGAAGCCGATCAGCAGGAACGAGGAGATGCTGGTGAGCTCCCAGAACAGCCACAGCAGGATCAAGTTGTCGGCCATGGCGATGCCGAGCATGGCGGTCATGAACAGCATCATGTAGGCGAGGAAACGGCCGTCGTCCTCCTCGGCCGAGAGATAGAAGCCGGCGTACAGCAGGATCAGGCTACCGATACCCAGGATGAGCAGGGAGAAGAGCAGTGTGAGGCCGTCGATCCGCAGCGCGAGATCCAGGCCCAGCAGGGGCATCCAGGGTATGCGTAGGCTGACCACGTCGCCGCCGAGCACGGCCGGGGCGTGCAGCAGCACCAGGCCGAGGGCGAGCAGCGGGGCGATCAGCGTGGCGGTGACGCAGGCTTTGCGGCCGTGGCGCGAGGTCATCACCGGCACGAAGATACCGGCAATGGTAAGCAGGGGGATCCACAGCAACGACATGGCGGTTCGTCCATTCTGGCGGCGGTCGATGCGTCGCACCACAGCACAGAGAGATCCGTCGTGGCGTAATCTGCCCGAGCACCGCGCACACAGGCTAATGGTATCGATCGAGGAGCGCAGGGCCGGGTCGTTGGGAACGGTGTAATGAAGAAACGTTTTAAAATCGCTATACTAGCAAGCCGTTTCGTCGTGAAATCAACGCTCACCGTAGCCAGCCGCGGCGCAAAGTCTAATCCTTTTGCGCTGCAATATACAGGTTTGGCCCGGCTGCCGACGCTCATCCTTTGGGCGTATTTTTTCGGCCGCTGCACGGATTTCTTTAATCGCGACGTCACGCTGGGCGGGGGATACCCGGACGTCACGGCAGGCTCTGCCGTCGATGTCGGCGCTGCGAGGTGGCGGGGCGCCATGTCCGGACGATGAACTGACAGAAGGGAACTGCATGATGCAACTTGCCGTGCTATCGGGATTCGTGCTGGCCGCCTTTGCGCCGTTGCTGCACCGCTGGTTCGGTGGCCGCGCCAGCTTCGTGCTGGCCGCGTTTCCGGCCGCGCTGGCACTCTGGTTCCTGGCCCAGGTGCCGACGGTGATGCGCGGCGAGGTGCTCTTTCTCGAGCTCGATTGGGTGCCGTCGCTGGGCATGAGCCTGAGCTTCGTCATCGACGGCCTGGCGCTGCTGTTCGCGCTGCTGATCACCGTGATCGGTACCTTCGTGCTGATCTACGCGGGCGGCTATCTCAAGGGGCACCGGGATCTGGTGCGCTTCCACATCGTCATCCTGGCCTTCATGGTGTCGATGTTGGGCCTGGTGCTGGCCGACGGCCTGCTGACCCTGTTCGTGTTCTGGGAATTGACCAGCATCACCTCCTACCTGCTGATCGGCTTCAGCCATGCCGACATCGAGGCGCGCAAGTCGGCGCGGCAGGGGCTGTTCGTCACCTTTGCCGGCGGCCTGGCGCTGATGGCGGGGCTGGTGCTGCTGGGTAACGTCGGCGGCAGCTGGTCGCTGGCCGAGATCAACGCCGGCGGCATCGACCTGCGCGAGCACGATCTCTACCTGCCGATGCTGCTGTGCCTGCTGCTGGCGGCCTTCACCAAGTCGGCGCAGTTCCCGTTCCACTTCTGGTTGCCCAATGCCATGGCCGCCCCCACGCCGGTGTCGGCCTATCTGCACTCGGCCACCATGGTCAAGGCGGGCATCTACCTGCTGGCGCGTCTGCAGCCGAGTCTCGGCGGCACCGAGGCCTGGGTCGGCATCCTGTCGGTGGTCGGTGCCCTGACCATGTTCACCGGCGCCTTTCTGGCCATCCGTCACACCAACATCAAGAAGATGCTGGCCTACTCCACGGTGATGGCGCTCGGCACCCTGACGATGCTGCTCGGTATCGGCACCGAGGGGGCACTGATCACCTTCGTCACCTTCCTGCTGGCCCACTCGCTCTACAAGGGCGCGCTGTTCATGGTGGCCGGTATCCTCGATCACGAGACCGGCACCAAGGACATCACCGCCATGGGTGGCTTGCGGCCGCTGATGCCGGTGACGGCGGTGGTGGCCATCATCGCTGCGCTGTCGCTGGCCGGGGCGCCGCCGCTGTTCGGTTTCATCGCCAAGGAGATGATGTTCGAGGCGGCGCTCGAGGCAGATGCCTTCGGCTGGCTGGTGCTGCTGCTGGCCTTCGTCTCGGCGTTTTTGACCATCGCCGTGGCCGCGATCATTGCGCTGCGGCCGTTCTTCGGCGAGCGTCGGGCGACGCCGCGGGTGGCGCACGAGGCGCCGCTGTCGATGCTGCTGGGGCCGGCCTGTCTGGCAGCGCTGTCGCTGCTGCTGGGAGTCTTCCCGGTGCTTGCCGGAATGGGAGTGCTCACGGCAGCCGCCTCGGCGGTCATGGGCGAACCGGTGACCGTCTACCTCTCCCTGTGGCATGGCATCAATCTGCCGCTGGTCATGTCGATCGTGACCCTGGCGCTGGGCTATCTGCTGTTCAAGCGCTGGGACCGCGTGCGCGCCCACCTGGCACGGCTCGACCCGGTCATGGCGCGTGGCCCGGAAGCGGGCTACGAGGCGTTCATGCACTGGATCACGGTGGTGTCCGAGTGGCAGACCCGCATCCTGCAGAACGGCTACATGCGCAATTACATTCTGGTGATGGTGCTGGTGCTGATCGCGCTGCTGGGCAACTCGCTGCTGCTCAGGCATCCGCTCGAGATCGCCTTCGAGCTCGACGTGCGCTTCCACGAAGTGGTGGTGGTCGCCATGATGGTACTCGGCGCGCTGTTCGCCGCCGTCGCCCGCTCGCGGCTCAGCGCGGTGGTGTCGGTGGGCATCATGGGCTTTTCCATCGCGCTCACCTTCATCCTGTTCAGCGCCCCGGATCTGGGCATCACACAGCTGCTGGTGGAGACCCTGACGGTAATCCTGCTGGTGCTGGTGCTGTTCCGCCTGCCGCGCTTCGCCAGCCTGTCGACGCCGCTGGAGCGGGTGCGTGACGTGCTGGTGGCGGGCAGCGTGGGCGTGCTGATCACGCTGCTGATCCTCACCGCCTGGGGCATCGACCAGTTCGTGCCGATCTCCGAGTACATGATCGAGAACAGCGTACCGCTGGCCCACGGGCGCAACATCGTCAACGTGATCCTGGTCGATTACCGCTCGCTGGACACCCTGGGCGAGATCTTCGTACTGGCCCTGGCCGCCATCGGGGTCATCGCCATGCTCAAGCTGAGGGCGCCGGTGAAACCGGCCAAGCCGACGGCGCAGGAGAAGGAGTCGAGCCATGGTTAAGTCCGGTACGCTGATTCTGCACACGGCAGCGCGTATCCTGATGCCGCTGCAGCTGCTGTTCTCCGTATTCCTGCTGCTGCGCGGTCACGACGAGCCCGGCGGCGGTTTCATCGCCGGGCTGGTGGCGGCGGGGGCCTTTACCCTCTACCTGTTCGCCTTCGGCGTCAGCGCCACTCGTGAGGTGCTGCGCATGGTCGATCCCCGCGACCTGATCGGCATGGGGCTGCTGCTCGGCATGATCTCGGTATTCCCCGCCTGGTTCGTGGACCAGCCCTTCCTCACCGCCCAGTGGTGGACGATCCCTGGCGTCGACTTCTACGCCTCGACCCCGCTGATCTTCGATATCGGGGTCTATCTCGCCGTGCTGGGCTCGGTGCTGGCCATGGTCATGACGCTGATGGAGGTGGACAAGGATGAACCCTGAGCACGTGGGCGCTGCGGGTGCCTCATCCCCGATTCCGCAGGGAGGAATGCTATGGAACCGGTAATGGCCGTGGCCGTTGGCCTGCTCTACGCGGCCGCCATCTTTCTCATGTTGCGGCGTTCGATCGTCAAGCTGGTGATCGGGCTGATGCTGCTCTCCAACGCCGCCAATCTGCTGATCTTCACCACCGCCGGCATGACCCGCGGAGCGCCGCCGCTGATCCCTGAGGGGCTCTCGGCGCCGCTGGGGCCGGTGGCCGATCCCTTGCCCCAGGCCGTGGTATTGACCGCCATCGTGATCGCCTTCGGCGTGCTGGCGTTCGCCGTGGTGCTGATTCGCCGGGCCTACGAAATCGTCAAGGCCGATGATCTGGACAAGATGAAGGAAACCGATACGTGAGGCCCGAAGTCGCCCTTCCCGTTCTTCTGCCGCTGCTGTCGGGGGCCATTTCGCTGCTGTTCTGGCGCTCTCGTCCCATGCAGCGTTTCACTGCCGTGGCCGGCAACCTGGCCCTGCTCGGCGTGTCGCTGTGGCTGCTGGTGTCCGTGATCCAGGAGGATTACGTGGTGATCCAGATGGGCGGCTGGCCGGCCCCCTTCGGCATCACCCTGGTGGCGGACATGCTCAGCGCGGTGATGATCGTGCTCACCGGCATCAAGGGGCTGGTGCTGTCGATCTATTCGCTGGCCTCCACCGGCCCCGGGCACGAGCGCTTCGGCTATTACCCGCTGATGCATCTGCTGCTGGCCGGTGTGGCCGGCGCCTTCCTCACCGGCGACGTGTTCAACCTCTACGTCTGGTTCGAGGTGATGCTGGTGGCCTCCTTCGCGTTGCTGATTCTCGGCGGCGAGAAGGCGCAGATGGAGGGGGCGATCAAGTACGTCACCCTCAATCTGCTTGCCTCGGTGATCTTCCTCTCCGCGGTGGGGCTGCTCTACGGTATGGTCGGCACGCTCAACATGGCCGATGCGGCCCAGCGCCTGGCGGTGGCCGAACATCAGGGCATGGTCGAGGTACTGGCGGTGATGTTCATGGTTGCCTTCGGCATCAAGGCGGCGGCGTTCCCGCTGTTCTTCTGGCTGCCGGCCTCCTACCACACGCCGCCGGTGGCGGTGTCGGCGCTGTTCGCCGGGCTGTTGACCAAGGTGGGGGTGTACGCGCTGTTCCGCTTCTTCACCCTGCTGTTCGACCAGACTCTGGGCTACACCCAGGAGCTGCTGATCTGGGGTGCCGCCCTGACCATGGTCACCGGCGTGCTGGGCGCGGCGGCGCAGTTCGAATTCCGTCGTATCCTGTCGTTCCACATCGTCAGTCAGATCGGCTACATGATTCTCGGCCTGGCGCTGTATACCCCGCTGGCCATCGCCGGGGGCATCTTCGCCGTGATGCACAACATGGTGGTCAAGACCAACCTGTTCCTCATCAGCGGCATCACCCGGCGCCTGCAGGGTACCTACGAGCTGAAGAAGATGGGCGGGCTCTACCGCGAACGCCCCTGGCTGGCGGTGGCCTTCTTCCTCTCCGCCTTCTCGCTGGCCGGGGTGCCGCCGCTGTCGGGCTTCTTCGCCAAGTTCGTCATCGTGCGCGCCGGTATCGAGGCGGAAGCCTATGTGGTGACGGCGGTTGCGCTGCTGGTGGGACTGATGACTCTCTACTCCATGGTCAAGATCTGGAACGAGGTATTCTGGAAGTCCCTGCCGGAGGACAACCTGGTGCCCGCCGAAGAGGTGGTGGTCGGCGATGACAGCCGCATGGTGCCGCCGAGCCTGTGGCTGATGTACCTGCCGGTGGCGGTGCTGGCGCTGTTCGCGCTGCTGATCGGTGTGCTCGCCGAGCCGCTGATGGCGATGATGAACCAGATCGGTGACCAACTGATGCACCCGCAGGGGTATATCGATGCGGTGCTGGGTGCCGAGGTCGGGGTCGAGGATGCCCTGATCGAGGCGCCGGATCAGGAGGGAACGCCATGACGGGAGCTATCTGGAACCTGCTGCTGGCGCTGGCCTGGGTCATCCTGTCCGGCGACTTCTCGGGGGTCAACCTGGTGGTCGGGCTGGTCTTCGGCTACATCACCCTGGTGCTGATCGAGCCGCAGGTCGACGCCCTGGCCGGCTACCCGGCGCGGGTGCCGCGGATCCTCAGATTCCTGGGCTTCTTCATCAAGGAGCTGGTACAGGCCAACCTGCGGGTCGGTTTCGATATCCTGACGCCGCCCTGGCACATGAAGCCGGGGGTGATCGCCATGCCCCTCGAGGCGCGTACGGAGCTCGAGATCACCATGGTCGCCAACCTGATCTCGCTGACGCCGGGTACCCTGAGCCTGGACGTTTCCGACGACCGCAAGGTGCTCTATATCCACGCCATGTTCCTCGACGACGAAGAGGAGCTGCGCCGTAACCTCAAGGAAATGGAATGTCGTGCACTGGAACTGTTCCGTTGAGTACGCCAAGGCCGAGTGGGGAGTGATATGGCCACAGTGATTCTGATAAGCCAGGTACTGATGGGGATCGCCCTGATCCTGGCCTTCGTGCGTGTCGTGAGAGGCCCCAGTCTGCCCGACCGCGTGGTGGCGCTGGAGCTGTTCGCCAGTATCGTGGTGGGACTGGTGGGGGTCTATGCCATTCGCACCGACGTTTCCAGTTTTCTGGACGCCGCCATCGTGATCGCGCTGATGGGCTTTCTGGCCGCCATCGGCTTTGCCCGTTTCCTGGAGCGTGGAGGGCCGCGGGATGATTGAGACCATCAAGGGCTTTCTGATCCTCACCGGTGCCATCTTCATGCTGCTGGCGGCGCTGGGCATTCTGCGTCTGCCCGATCTGCTCACCCGCATGCATGCCACCACCAAGGCCGCGGCGCTGGGGGTGATCCTGATCATGCTGGCGGTGGCCGTGCATTTCGGTGAGGTGGCGGTGGTGGCGCGGGCTTTCGCCATCATCGTCTTCGTGCTGATGACCGCGCCGGTGGCAGCTCACGTGATCGGCCGGGCGGGCTATTTCGTCGGCTCCAAGCTGTGGAGCGGTACGGTGAAGGATGAGCTCAGACCCAACTACGATCCGCTCACCCACGAGCTCAAGAGCGGCCTGGAAACGGATAGCAACGCGGTGCATCAGCCGCGCGAGAACGACCCCAAGTGAGGCAAGGCACGCGGTTACACAAAGCGACGTTTTCCGCGTGCGGGAGGGCTGGTCTGAAGGCCGCTTCTGCGCCATTATCGGTGGCCTTCGACGTAAAGGAATACCGCGCCATGATTCGTCCTCTGTTCCCGGTCGCTCTGCTCACCCTGACCCTTGCCGGGTGCCAATCCGGCTCCATCACGCCCGTGCAGGAGGCGGCGGCCGACGAGCGCCCGCCGAGCGCTGCCGATGCGAGTGCAGCGCCGGCATCCAGCAACGCTGCCGCGCCAGCCCGCAGCGAGGCGGAGCCCGCCCCACCGGCCGACTTCCAGGCCTGGCTACGCGATTTTCGTCGTCAGGCCCGGACGGAGGGCATCAGCGAGGCGACCCTGTCGCGGGCGCTGGATGGCGTGCGCTACCGGCCGCGTGTCATCGAGCTCGACCGTTCCCAGCCCGAGTTCGTACGTCCCATCTGGCAGTATCTCGATACCGCGGTTTCCCAGGCGCGTGTGAGCCAGGGGCGGGCCAAGCTCGCCGAGCATCGCGACACGGCCCGGCGCATGGAGCAGCGTTACGGTGTGCCGGCTGAGATCATCGTGGCGATCTGGGGCATCGAGAGCAACTACGGCGGCAATTTCGGCGATTTCTCCACTCTCGAAGCGCTGGCGACCCTGGCCTTCGACGGCCGGCGCAGCGATTTCGCTCGCGGCGAACTGCTGGCCGCGCTGCGGATCATCGAGGCCGGCGACATCGCGCCCGAGCGCATGGTCGGCTCCTGGGCCGGCGCCATGGGCCACACCCAGTTCATTCCTTCCAGCTTCGAGGCTTACGCGGTGGATGGCGACGGCGACGGGCGCCGCGATATCTGGGGCAGCATACCGGACGTGATGGCTTCCACCGCCAACTACCTGGCCCGGGCCGGCTGGCAGCCCGGCCAGCCGTGGTTCGTCGAGGTGCGACTGCCGAGCGACTTCGACTATGCCCAGACCGAGCTGACCACGCGGCGCTCGAGCCAGGAGTGGGCGGCACAGGGGGTGAGCCGCCTCGGCGGTGGCAGCCTGCCGGCCTTCGATCAGGCCTCGGTGCTGGCTCCGGCGGGCGCCCAGGGGCCGGCCTTCCTGGTGGGCCCCAACTACCGTGCCATCCTGCGCTACAACAACGCCACCAGCTATGCGCTGGCGGTGGGCACCCTGGCTGACAGGATCGCGGGACGAGACGGCATTCGCAGCGACTGGCCCCGCGACGAGCAGCCGCTCTCACGCAGTCAGGTGCGTGAAATGCAGCAGGCACTCAATGCCCGTGGCTTCGATGTCGGAGCACCGGATGGTGTGATGGGACCGAATACCCGACGTGGCCTGCGCGATTACCAGCGCAGCATCGGCGTCACGCCGGATGGCTTTGCGACCCTGAGTCTGCTGCAACGGCTGCAGCGTTGAATCGGTGACCCCGCTCTGACCGGTGAGCCAGAGCGGGGCGCCAGGCGAGGCAATATGAGGCGTTGAACGAGCCGCGGGCTAAGGAAGCGCTGAACAAATCGGCGAGCGAGATGAAGCGCAAGGCGCACGGAGCACAGGAACCGGAGCCTATGGGGTATAGGTGAGGATTCTGCGCACCGCGCAACGCAGCGATTCGCTCGCGCAGGCATTTGTGCAGTGTTTTCTTAGTCGTTGGTCCAGCGGTCCAGGGTTTCACTGATGGTGCGTCCGGCCCGTTCGGCGCCTTCCTGGGTGCGCTCCCAGGCCTGTTCGGCCCCTTCGCCGATGCGATCGGCGCCGCGGCGGGTCTGCTGCCAGGCGCTGTCGGCACCTTCACCGGCGCTGTGCCAGGCCTCGCGGGTGCGCTCACGCGCCATGTCCCACCACTCCTGGTCGTAGCGCGGCATGGCCTCCAGCGACTCCGGATCGGCGTCGACGATGATGTCATGGACCGTTTCGCCATCATCCTCGTAGTTGACCAGCCGATAGTGGGCATTGGTGATCACCAGGTAGTCGCCATCCTCAACCAGGTTGGCGTCAGGGCGAACGACGATGGCATGTACCTGCCGGTCGTCGCCGAGCAGGAGATCCACCACCTCGCCCGGCTGGCTGTCCGGTGCCGCCTCGAAATGAACCTCGGCATCGAAGAGCGCCCGGGAGGAGTAGAGCCCCTGAGGCTCGAACTGCGCCTGTACGCCAGTGGCAAGGCCGGTGAGCAGCAGACCGGCCGAGGCGGAAATGAGCGTCCTTTTCACGTGGGGGTGTTTCATCGTTTCGCCCTCCTTATCCTTGGTGACACGAACAGTGTAGTAAATGTAACGATGACCGGGCGGCTGCGACATGCCGCGGCAGACTGAGCATCGACGACAAAGGAGCTATCGTCATGAAGAGAGTGTACCGGAAAGATCCGGCTCGGCAGTTGCGTAACCGGCTGTTGGCAACCGTGAGTGCGCTGTTGTTGGCGGGACCGGCCATGGCAGAGGAGCCGGTCGTGTTCGGCTGGGTCGAGAAGAGTACGCTCGAACCCTGGGGAGTCGAGGTCAAGGCCAAGCTGGACAGCGGCGCCTTGACCTCGTCCCTGGATGCCCGCGATATCGAAACCTTCGACAAGAACGGCGAGGAGTGGGTGCGCTTTCGCCTGGAGTTGACCGATGAGGCCAGCGGCGAGCCGTTCGAGGAGCGCCTGGAGCTGCCGCTCTATCGCGACATTCGCGTGCGCGGGGCAGGCGGTCGCGACGAGCGCCCGGTGGTGCTGATGAAGATCTGCATGGGCGATACCATCCACGAGGAGCAGTTCAGCCTGCGTGACCGGGGCGAGATGCACTATCCGCTGCTGCTGGGTAGGCGCACCATCGGCCATCTGGGGCTGCTCGACGTCACCCGCACCTTCCTCAATTCGCCCGACTGCGGTGACGATGCCGAGGTGATGCGCTACGAGGGCGAGGACGAAGGTGACATCGAGGATGACGATGTCGAGGACGACGAGGCCGAAGACGGCGAGGCGTAAGATTGCCTGCCCGGCATCAGAACAGCCGGGCGAGCAGGGCGACCACCGCGGTTTCTACCCGCAGGATGCGGGGCCCCAGATGGATGCCCTCGCAGCCTGCCTCGAGCAGCCGCTCCACTTCATAAGGGATGAAGCCGCCCTCGGGCCCGATGAGCAGCACGCAGGGCTCGCTCAGGCCGGTGGGGCAGGGGCTGGGCATGCCGGGGTGGGCGACGAGACCGCGTCGGCCTTCGAGCAACTGGGGCAGCCGCTCCTCGACGAAGGGGCGAAAACCCTTGGCCACGTCGACCTCGGGCAATGCCGTGTCGCGTGCCTGTTCGAGGCCCAGTACCAGGTGCTCGTGGATCTTCGCTGGCTCGAGCTCCGGCGACTGCCAGTAGCTCTTCTCCACCCGGCGGGTATGTAGCAGCGTGATCCGTTTTACCCCCATGGCGGTGACATGCTCGAGACTTCTGGCCAGCATGCGCGGGCGCGGCAGGGCCAGCACGAGGTGCACCGGCAGCGCCGGCGGTGGGGGCGTGTCGAGCGTCTCGAGCGCAAAGCGGGCCTCGTCGTCGGAGAGCAGCGTGAGTTCACCGCGACCGATGCCGCCGTCCTGCACGCCCAGGGTCAGGACGTCACCGACCCGGGCGCGATGCACTTCCCTCAAATGACGCAGGCGGCGCGGGTCGCGCACGGATGCCAGGCGGTCGTGCCGGATATCTTCCGGAGCCAGCAGAATCAGATTCATCGGGCCTCGTTGGTCGCTTCGATTTGCAAGGGCGGTAGCGCGGTGCACAATAGCAGCCAAGGGCAAACCTGCCTTTCCCATAAGGAGTGCCGTCGTGCGCGTGATTCGCAAGTATGCCAACCGCAGGCTCTATGATACCCAACAGAGCCGTTATGTGACGCTCGAAGATCTGCGACGCCTGATTCTCGACGAGGAGCCGTTCCGCGTCGAGGATGCCAAGTCCGGTGAGGACCTCACCCGTACCATTCTGCTGTCGATCATCATCGAGCAGGAGCAGGCCGACGGTGAGGCCGAGGTCTTTTCCAACGATCTGCTGGCCCAGTTCATCCGTGTCTATGACATGGCGCAGCCGCTGCCGCTGGCCCGTTATCTGGAGCAGGGCACCCAACTGATGCTCGAGCAGCAGAAGCGCATGCAGGATCAGTGGCAGCAGGCGATGCGCCACTCACCCATGGAACTGATGCGCGAAATGGCCGAGGAGAACATGCGCTTCTGGCAGCAGGCGATCGGCCAGGGACAGCCGGGCAAGCCGGAGCCGAAGGACAAGTCGGACAAGGAAGACGACAAGTAGACAGGCTGCGCGGGGCGGCGTACGGGGCCGCTTTCTGCCATAATGCCGCGACGTCTTATAGCCGAACGCCAGGTTCGCCGGATGGCGGTGCCTGATCGGTACGAAACAGGAAAAGCAAGCGGATGAAGGTTTTGATCATCGGCGGCGGTGGCCGCGAACATGCTCTGGCCTGGAAAGTCGGCCAGTCGCCTCTTGTCGAGCGGGTATTCGTGGCCCCCGGCAATGCCGGTACCGCCCACGAGCCCGGGCTGACCAACGTCGCCATCGAGGCGACCGAGCTGGAGCGCCTGGTGGCTTTCGCCCGCGACGAGGGCGTGGAACTGACCATCGTCGGTCCCGAGGCGCCGCTGGTCGAAGGCGTGGTGGATCGTTTCCGCGACGCCGGGCTGGCCATCTTCGGGCCGACCCAGGGGGCTGCCCAACTGGAGGGCTCGAAGTCCTTCACCAAGGATTTCCTCGCCCGTCACGCCATTCCCACCGCCGCCTATCGCACCTTCACCGAGGTCGAGCCGGCTCTCGCCTATCTGGCCGAGCAGGGCGCGCCGATCGTGATCAAGGCCGACGGCCTGGCCGCAGGCAAGGGCGTGATCGTGGCCATGACCCTGGCCGAGGCCGAGGCGGCGGTGCGCGACATGCTCGAGGCCAATGCCTTCGGCGATGCCGGCGCGCGGGTGGTGATCGAAGAGTTCCTCGAAGGGGAGGAGGCGAGCTTCATCGTCATGGTCGACGGCACCACCGTGCTGCCCATGGCCACCAGCCAGGACCACAAGCGCGCGCTGGACGGCGACGCCGGTCCCAATACCGGCGGCATGGGCGCCTACTCGCCGGCGCCGGTGGTGACCGAGAGCGTGCACGAGCGCATCATGCAGCAGGTCATCATGCCCACGGTGCACGGCATGGCCGCCGAGGGTCACCCCTACAGTGGCTTCCTCTACGCCGGGCTGATGATCGACGCCGAGGGCAATCCCAAGGTCATCGAATACAACTGCCGCTTCGGCGATCCCGAGACTCAGCCGATCATGCTGCGTCTGCGCTCCGATCTCGCCGAGCTTTGCCTGGCCGGGGCGCGGGGCGAACTCGCCGGCCATACCTGCGAGTGGGACCCGCATGCTGCGGTGGGCGTGGTGCTGGCCGCCGGTGGCTATCCCGGCAGCTATCGCAAGGGCGACGTCATCGAAGGGCTCGAAGCCGCCGAAGCGACCGGCTGCAAGGTATTCCATGCCGGCACCGCTGAAGACGACCAGGGGCGTGTGGTGACCAGCGGCGGGCGTGTGCTGTGCGTCACCGCGTTGGGGCAGGGCGTGTCCCAGGCACGCGATCTGGCCTACGAAGGCGTGGCGGCGATTCGCTGGGACGGCGTCCAGTTCCGTCGCGACATCGCCTACCGTGCCATTGCCCGGGAGCGTCAGGCGGGCTGATCGCGGCCACCTGTATCTACCGCAACGACAGTCAGGGAGTGAGCATGGAGCGCATCAAGCTGGCATTTCCCGATTCCGCCATCGTGCACAGGCAGCCGCTGTCGGTACGTGTCACCGACATGAACTACGGCCGGCACCTGGGGCACGATACGCTGGTGTCGCTGCTGCATGAGGCGCGCATTCAGGCCTTCGGCGCTCTCGGTCTCACCGAGTGGGACATGGGCGGCTTCCCCAGCGTGGTGGTCGACCTCGCCGTGCAGTACCAGTCCGAGGCCCGCTGGCCGGACGCGCTGGTGGTGGAAACGGCCATTCCGGAGCCGGACGGCCAGGCGATCGTGGTCTACCATCGGGTACGGCACGCCGAAGGCGGCCGGCCGGTGGCCACCGCGCGCCTGAATCTGGTGCTGGTGGACCCGATCCAGGGGCGCAGCGTCGCGCTGCCCGATGTCGTGCGGCAGGCCTTCGCCGGAGCGGAGAGCGCCTGATGTCGCGCGAATATCCCATCATCGCCGTGACCGGCTCGTCAGGTGCCGGCACCACGACGGTGAAACGTACCTTCGAGCGCATGTTCGCCCGCGAGGACGTGCATGCGGCCTTCGTCGACGGCGACGCCTTCCATCGCTATACCCGCGAGGAGTTGGCGCGCATCTTCCGCGAGGAGCCCGAGCGCAAGAGTCAGCTCTCCCACTTTGCGGTGGAGGCCAATCTGCTCGACCGTCTCGAAGCGCTGTTCCTGGAGTACGGCGAGCATGGTACCGGGACCTACCGGCACTACATTCATGCCGAAGACAAGCAGATGATCGAGGCCGGCCACCAGGTGGGTACCTTCACCGAATGGCAGCCGCTGCCCTGCGGCACCGACCTGCTGTTCTACGAGGGGCTGCACGGCGGGCTGGTGACGGCGGAGCACGACATCGCCCGCCACGTGGATCTGCTGGTGGGGGTGGCGCCGACCATGAATCTCGAGTGGATTCAGAAGATCGACCGCGACATCAAGCTGCGCGGCTACTCCCAGGAGGCGGTGATCGACACCATCCTCGGGCGCATGAACGACTACGTGCGCTACATCCAGCCGCAGTTCTCGCGCACCCACATCAATTTCCAGCGCGTACCCACGGTGGATACCTCCAACCCCTTCGAGGTGCAGGACATCCCCAACGACGCCGAGTCGTTCGTGGTGATTCGCTTCCGTGACCCCTCGACGGTGGATTTTCCCTGGCTGCTGGCGATGATCCAGGACTCCTTCATGAGTCGTCCGCACACCCTGGTGGTGCCCGGGGCGAGGATGTCGCTGGCCATCGAGCTGATCCTGGCGCCGCTGGTGCGTCATCTGCTGGCGCAGCGGCGCTTTCGGTAATACGCAAGGAGCACGGAGCGATGCAAGACTGCCTGTTCTGCAAGATCGTCAAGCGCGAGATTCCAGCCGACATCGTCTACGAGGACGATCAGGTGCTGGCGTTCAACGACATCAACCCCCAGGCGCCGACTCACATTCTGATCATTCCCAAGCGCCATATCGCCACCCTCAACGACCTCGAGGAGGCAGACCAGGCGCTGGTCGGCCGGCTGCCGGTCGTGGCGGCCCGGCTGGCCCGGGAGCGGGGCTTCGCCGATGACGGCTACCGGGTGGTGATGAACTGCAATGACCAGGGCGGGCAGACGGTCTATCATATTCATATGCACCTGATGGGCGGTCGTCGCTTTACTTGGCCGGCTGGCTAGCTGGCGCTTTGCGGTTCGTCCGCGCGCGTCGAGGCGTGCGACGCATCAGGTGCACCCAATTGCATGAGCGCCACCCCATGGGTGGCGCTGTCGTAACGGCCACGAGGTTCCGACACGTCTCGTTCAACGCACCCCGCCAAGCTGGGCAGGTGGCGTACAGCAACGGAAAACGACGTACAGGTACCCAAAGGCTGCGTACAGGAAAAGTGAGATGAATCGCAACTACTCTCCGGCCGACAATCTGGTTCATCAGTTCGATACCGTGCTGCGTACGCTGATTCCCCATGCGGCCCACGCCTCGCGCCCCTCGCCGGCCACCGCGGACATCCAGGACGGCGACATGAGTGCCGAGGAGCGGCGTCATGCTGCCGGGCTGATGCGGGTCAACCATACCGGTGAGGTGTGCGCCCAGGCGCTTTATCAAGGTCAGGGCTGTACCGCCAAGCTGCCGGAAGTGCGCAGCCAGATGGAGCACTCCGCCCAGGAGGAGATCGATCATCTGGCCTGGTGCGACGAGCGCTTGCAGGAGCTCGACAGCCACCCCAGCGTGCTCAACCCGCTGTTCTATGCGGCGTCGTTCGGCCTGGGGGCGGTGGCGGGTGCCATCGGCGACCGCATCAGCCTGGGCTTCGTCGCCGCCACCGAGGAGCAGGTGGGCAAGCACCTGGAGGAGCATCTGGTCAAGCTGCCCGCGGGCGACCATCGCTCGCGGGCCGTGCTGCGCCAGATGGCCATCGACGAGGCGCACCACGCCCAACTGGCGCTGGAAGCCGGCGGAGCGCGCTTCCCGGCGCCGGTCAAGTTCGGTATGTCGCTGATGTCGAAGGTGATGACCAAGAGCGTCTATCGAATCTGAGCACGTCGCGATGTCGGACGAGATCCATCGGCGCTGTATCGAAGTCGCCAGCCAGCTGAGTCCACCGCTCGCCGAGGCCATCGAGCGCGGGGGGCCGCTGACGCTGCGCGCCGACGACGGCCAGCCGCTGGCGGAACGCCTGTGCCGTTCGATTGCCGGGCAGCAACTGTCGGTGAAGGCGGCGCGCTCGATCTGGGCGCGGGTCGTCGATGCGGCGGGCGAGACGCCGCTGATGGAGTTCTTCGTCGAGCCGAACCAGGAGACGCTGCGTGGCTGTGGCCTGTCGGGGGCCAAGGCCAGGGCGCTGTGCCTGATTGCCGAAGAAGCCCGTGCCGGTCGGCTAGAGGCCGAGGCGCTCAGGGGCCTGGACCATGCCGAACGCTCGCGGCGGCTGACCGCGCTGTGGGGGGTGGGGCAATGGACCGCCGACATGATGTCCATCTTCTACTTCGGCGAGCCTGACGTCTGGCCGGAAGGCGACGTGACGGCGCGCAAGACCCTCGAGCGACTCACCAGCCCGAGGCGCAAGACGCTGCGCACCGCCATGCGCTTTGCCCCGCATCGCTCCTATCTCGCGCTTTACCTGTGGCGGCATGTCGACTCGCCGCCTGGCTAGCGTTTGGCCATGCGTTTGGCACCAGAAAAGGCCCGCCTTGGCGGGCCTTCGTCAGTACGGGGCTCAATCGTCGATGATGCTGTAGGAGTGGGTGACCTCTACCCCGCCCTTGGCCAGCATGATCGAGGCGCTGCAGTATTTCTCGGCCGATAGCTCCACGGCGCGCTTGACCTGGCTCTCCTTGAGGTTGCGGCCGCTGACGGTGAAGTGGATGTGGATCTTGGTGAACACGGCCGGCACGGCATCGGCGCGTTCGGCCTCGATGGTCGCCACGCAGTCGCTTACGGGAGCGCGCGACTTCTCGAGGATCTCCAGCACGTCGAAGGAGGTGCAGGCGCCCATGCCCATCAGCAGCATTTCCATCGGGCGCGGGCCGGTATTGCGTCCGCCGTGGTCGGGCGGGCCATCGATCACCACGCTGTGACCACTACCCGATTCGGCGACGAACTGACGGCCATCGGTCCACTTGACGCTGGCTTTCATGAGCAAGGTTTCCTTGTCGATACGTTCATGTCGGAAAGCTTATCACTGTGCGGCGCTCGGCTCAGCCCTGCCGTCCGACCAGCTCCCGCTCCAGCTCGGCCAGACGCTCGGGCGTGCCCACGTCGACCCAGCGTCCGCGATGGTGGGTGCCGCCAACGCGGCCGGCACGCATCGCCGCACGCAGCAGGGGGGCCAGGGGAAACTCACCCGGTGCCCGGTCGGCCGCCAGGGCCGGGTCGAGCAGGCTGAGCCCGGCGAAGGTCAGGCGTGGCTCGCCCTCGGCGTGGACCCGGCCCGCGGCGTCCAGATGGAAATCGCCGCCGGGGTGGTGAGAGGGGTTGTCGACCAGCACCAGGTGGGCCAGATCGCGCCCCAGGACGGGAAGTGTCGAGGTGTCGAATTCGCACCAGACGTCGCCGTTGACCAGCAGAAAGGGAGCGTTACCCAGCAGCGGCAGCGCCTGGCGAATGCCGCCGCCGGTCTCCAGCGGCTGCGTTTCGCGGCTCCAGGCGATGCGTACGCCGAACTGTCGACCGTCGCCCAGGGCGCCGATGATCTGCTCGGCGCGATAGCTGACGTTGATCACCACTTCGTCGATACCGGCTGCCGCCAGGCGTTCCAGGTGGTGCACGATCAGCGGCTTGCCGGCTACCGGCAGCAGCGGCTTGGGACAATGGTCGGTCAATGGGCGCATGCGTTTGCCGAGCCCGGCGGCCAGGATCATGGCCTTCATGTCGCCTCCGGGCCGGTGCCGGCGGCCAGCCGCTGGGTCAGGGTGGGGCGCAAGCGCTCCGTCAGCCAGCGCTGGAAGGCCGTGTGCTCGGGCAGGTCGACCAAGCTGGCCTCCAGATGGGCAAGGAAGTGCGGCAGACGTTCGAGGTAGCCGCTACGGCCATCGCGCAGGGTCAGGCGGCAGAAGATGCCGAGCACCTTGAGCGCGCGCTGGGCGGCCATGGCCTGGGCCTGACGCTGGAAGGTATCGCTGCCGGTGGAACCGGGCAGGCGGCCGTCGTGCACTGCCCGCTGGCGAAAGTCCTCGACCCAGCGCGCGAAGCGCGCGGGGGAAAAGCGGCAGTAGCGCCCGCGCAGCAGCGAGATCAGGTCGTAGCTGATGGGGCCGGCCACGGCGTCCTGAAAATCGATCAGGTAGAGCGTCTCGTCGCGCACCATCAGGTTCATGGCATCGAAGTCGCGGTGCACCGTGACCACCGGCTGCGCCAGAGCGGAGTCGATCAGTGCCTCGCGCAGCTCGGTCCAGCCGGGCGGCAGGGCAGTATCGCCCAGCCATCGCTCCAGGCACCACTCGGGGAAGAGGTCCAGCTCGCGGCCGAGCAGTGCCTCATCGTAGGCCGGCAGCATGTCGGGGCCGGCGCGATTCTGCAGCTCATGGATCAGAGCCAGGGCGCGTTCGTGCCAGGCCAGGGTGTCGGCATGCTCGTCGCCGGCAAAGCGTAGCTGCAGCGGCGTGTCGCCCAGATCGTCGAGCTCGAGGAAGCCGGCGTCGAGATCCACCGCGTGCAGGGCCGGTACCGGCAGGCCGCCGGCCCGCCAACGACGGGCGATATCGACGAATGGACGACTGTCCTCCTGGGCCGGGGGGGCGTCCATCAGCATGCGCGTGCTGCCATCGGGCAGCAGCAGGCGGAAGTAGCGGCGAAAGCTGGCGTCTCCCGCGGCCAGGCTCAGCTCGAGCGCAGCGGGGGAAAGCTCGTGCTGCGCCGCGGCCCACTGGCGCAGGGCCTCGAATCGCGTCGTGGTGTCGGCCTGGGTCATGCTGGCTCCTTGCAGTCTCGGACGGTGCCGGTTGACGCCCGTTGGGCACCGCCGCATGCTGACCGCTCAGGCGCATACGACAGGCTGGGTGCGGTCTGTATAATACCGATTCTCTTCGCCAAGGACATCGAGGGACCATGGGCAAGCGACATGCAGGAACGGCGTTGGCCAGCCTGATCACATCCGGCCTGACGCTGGGCGCGCCGCAGGCGCTGGCGCTCGAGCCGTTGGCGGCGTGGCAACTGGACTGGCAGCCATGGGGCGAAGATCGGCCGGCCGAGGCGCTATGCCGCGGGGTCTATATCATGCCCGCCTATCGCTTGCCCGCCGGCGATGTGCCTGATCAGGTGCGCAGCGAGTCCGACACCGCCTATTACGGCGACGATGGCGAAACCATTCTCGGTGGTGAAGTGATTCTGCGGCGTGCCGACACGCAGCTCGAGTCGCCGCGGGTGAGCGTGCCGCCCGAGCGCGAGCGGGCGTTTGCCGAAGGGCCGCTGGCGCTGCGCGATCTCAACCTGCTGGTGCGCGGTGAGGCCGGCGAAGTCTCGCTGGTCACCGATGCCGCCAGCATCGACGCGGCGCACTTCGTGGTCCATGACCGGCATTTGCGCGGCGATGCCATGCAGCTTGAGCGGCTGGAGGATGGTCGTTTCCGACTCACCTCGGCCAGCTTCACCACCTGCGACCCGGGCGACAACCTGTGGCAGTTGGTCACCGGCGATCTGGTGCTCGACCGCGAGAGCGGTTTCGGCACCGCACGCCACGCGCGCCTGGAGATGGGCAACGTGCCGGTGTTCTACTGGCCCTGGGTGCGTTTCCCCATCGACGACCGGCGTCATACCGGCTTCCTGTGGCCCGAAATTGGCCTTTCCGGCGGCGCCCTGGATTACGCCCAGCCGTTCTACTGGAACATCGCGCCCAACCACGACGCCACCCTCACGCCGCGCTGGATCAGCGATCGCGGCCTGCTGCTGGGAGGGGAGTACCGCTACCTGTTCCCCACCGATGCCGGGCAGGTCGAGGGGGCCTACCTGTCCAGCGACGGCGGTGGCTCCGACGAGCCGGGTGCCGCTTCGCGGCGCTACGAGGGCGAGGACCGCTGGTATGTCGATTATCGTCATACCGGGCGCTTCGATACGCGCACGAGTTACAACCTGCGCTACGGGGCGGCTAGCGACGGGCGCTATTTCGACGACTACGGTAGCATCTTCGGCGACGACCCCAACAATATGCCGCGCCTGGCCCAGATCGACTACCGTGGCGATGTCTGGCGTCTGGATGCCCGTGCCCAGGGCTACCAAAGGCTCGACGATCCGCTGCGCGATCGCGACAAGCCGTTCTACCGCCTGCCCAGCCTGTCGGCCAACGCCCGCTGGTCCCAGCAGGGCGGCTGGTATCAGCAGTGGCGCTCCAATGTCACCTATTTCTGGCGTGATGTGGATCGCAATCGCGTGCCGCTGCGCGAGGCAGCGACAGGTACCCGTCTGCACCTCTCGCCCGCCATCGGCTGGCGCTTCGAAGAAAGCTGGGGGCACCTGGAGCCGCGGGTGGAGTGGCTCTATACCGCCTATGACCTCGACTACGGCGAGCGTGATACCGATCGCGATACCACTCTGCAGCGCGCGGTGCCGGTAAGCTCCATCGACGGCGGGCTGGTGTTCGAGCGCGAACTGGAGCTCGGCGGGCGGTCCTATCGTCAGACCCTCGAGCCCAGGCTCAACTACGCCTACGTGCCGGCAACGAATCAACGCGAATTTCCCGAATTCGACAGCAGCGAGCGTGCCTTTTCGTGGAATCAGCTGTGGTCGCCTTATCGCTTCTCCGGCGCCGACCGGGTGGGCGATCTCAACCGAGTGTCGGTCGGCGTCGACTCGCGCCTGCTGGAAGACGACCGCGGCCGCGAGCGGCTGGCCTTCGGGGTGGGGCAGGCGTTCTATCTTGACGACCGCTACATCGACATCAACGGCGACCCCGATACCCTGCCACGCTCGCCGGAAGAGGGCGGACGGTTCGAACCCTGGTACAACGCCACTCGCGACCGCTCGCCGCTGGTGGCCCGGCTGGATTGGCAAATGACCGATCGCTGGCGCAGCCGCTGGGAGTGGCTGTACGACGACAACCAGCAGCGTACCGAGCGTACCTCGCTGGACCTGAACTACCGCAGCCGGGCGGGCCACGTATTGAACCTAGGCTATCGTTGGGAACTCCAAGGGTTCGACCCGTCCGTACGGCCAGGAGACGATGAGTTTCGCGATTACGACCGCGAGGAGTACGATCTCTCGTTCGCCTGGAAGCTCTCGCCACGGGTAGATCTCATCGGTCGTGCCGTGTATGACTACACTAACGACCGTCTGCTCGACCAACTGGCGGGGGTGCAGTGGAACGATTGCTGCTATGGCCTGCAGATTGTCTGGCGCGAGTGGATCGATGACAACGACAGCGCCAGAATCGATAACGATACGACGGAGCGTGGATTGTTCCTGCGCTTCGTCTTCAAGGGGTTGGGCGGTGTCGGCGGCGATGCCGGCGACTATTTCGAGCGGGCCATACCGGGCTACCGAGCCACTGCCTTCTGATCGTGCGAATGCCCTACAAGTGAGCCATATGAGAGGAAAGAGAAAGATGCGGATTTCGCCATTCGCCACCTTGGGCGCCCTGGGATTGGTCCTGTGCCTCGGTGCCGTGCCGTTGACGGCCGTGGCCCAGGATTTCCAGCCGGTACAGCGGCAGTCCCTGGACCGTATCGTGGCCGTGGTGAACCAGCAGGCCATCATGCACAGCCAGCTCGAGGAGCGCATGGCGCAGGCACGCAGCCAGCTGGCGGCGCAGGGGCAGTCCCTGCCGCCCGAATCGATGCTGCGCGAATACGTGCTCGAGCAGATCATCCTGGAAGAGATTCAGCTGCAGATGGCGGCGAACGCCGGCCTCAGCGTCGACGATACCGCCCTCAACCGGCAGATGCGCGAGATCGCCGAGAGTAACAACATGACCCTCGATCAGTTCGCCGACGCCCTTGAGGCGGACGGTCTGACCATGGCAGCCGTGCGCGAGGAGATCCGGCGCGAGATGCTGCTGCGCGAGCTGCATCAGCGTCAGATCGGCGGCCGGGTCAACGTCAGCACTCGTGAGGTGGAGCGCTTCATCGAGCAGCAGGGCGGCAACGTGAGCCATGAGCAGGCGCGCCAGATGGTGTTCCAGCGCAAGGCCAACGAGGCCCTCGACGCCTGGCTGCAGGAGATTCGCGCCGACGCCTTCGTCGATAACCGGCTGGCCAGCGGCAGCTGATAGATGAAACCGTCCGCGCCCGTGCTGGCGGTGACCAGCGGGGAGCCTGCCGGCATCGGCCCCGAGCTGTGTCTGCAGCTGGCCTTGGGCGAGCCGCTGCCCGGCCGTGTCGTGGTAGTGGGCGACCCGGCCCTGCTGGCTCAGCGCGCGGCGTTGCTAGGCCTGGCGGTCGATCTGGTCGAACTACGGCCGGGGGAACCGGTACCGCAGGCAAGGCCCGGCGTGCTGCCGGTGTGGCCGGTGGCGCTGCGTGAGCCGAGCCGTCCCGGTAAGCTGGCCGTGGCCAATGCCGGCTATGTGCTGGAAACCCTCGATGTGGCGATTGCGGCCTGTCTCGACGGCCGTGCCGGCGCCATGGTCACCGCACCGCTGCACAAGGGCGTGATTCTCGATGCCGGCCATGCCGGCTTTCGCGGTCACACCGAGTACCTGCGCGATGCCTGCGGCGTCGACGAGGTGGTGATGATGCTGGCCACCGACAGTGCTCTGCACGCCGCGGGCCCCGCCTGGCAGGGCAGCACCGCGCTGCGGGTGGCGCTGGCCACTACCCACCTGCCCCTGCGCGAGGTGGCCGATGCCATCAGCGAGGCGGGGCTGGAGCGCATCCTGCGTATCCTGCAGGCGGACCTGAGGCGCTGGTTCGGCATCGCCAGGCCGCGCATCGCCGTGTGCGGCCTCAACCCCCACGCGGGGGAGGGCGGGCATCTGGGGCGCGAAGAGCTCGAGGTGATCGAGCCTTGTCTCACGCGCCTGCGCGGCGAAGGCTTCGAGCTTGACGGGCCGTTGCCGGCCGATACCCTGTTCACGCCGCGCCATTTGACCGGGGTCGATGCCGTGCTGGCGATGTATCATGATCAGGGTCTGCCGGTGCTCAAGTATGCCGGCTTCGGCCAGGCCGCCAACATCACCCTGGGACTGCCGATCGTGCGTACCTCGGTGGATCATGGCACGGCGCTGGATCTGGCCGGCCATGGTCTGGCCGATGCGGGCAGTCTGCGGGTCGCCGTAGCGCTGGCCGCCGACATGGCCGGCCGCGGTTCGGCCACTCCCTGACGAACGAAAAGACAAGGATTCATTGCATGGCATCGCGCCCGCCGGTCCATCGCGCTCGCAAGCGCTTCGGCCAGAACTTCCTGCGTGACCCCGGCATCATTTCCCGCATCGTGCGAGCGATCGCACCCCGCCCCGGCGATCGGCTGGTGGAGATCGGCCCCGGCCAGGGGGCGCTGACCGAGCCGCTGATCGAGGCGACCGGTGGGCAGCTCGAGGTGATCGAGCTGGATCGCGACCTGATCCCCGGGCTGCGCGTGCAGTTCTTCAACTACCCTGATTTCGTGGTGCATGAAGGCGATGCGCTGAAGTTCGACTTCCGTGCGCTGCGTGGCGACGGTGAGCCGCTGCGGGTGGTGGGCAATCTGCCCTACAACATCTCGACGCCGCTGATCGCCCATCTGCTGCAAGCCGGCGATGCCATCGCCGACATGCACTTCATGCTGCAGAAGGAGGTGGTCGAGCGTCTGGCCGCCGAGCCGGGAGGCGCCGACTGGGGGCGCCTCTCGGTGATGGCGCAGTACCGCTGCCGCGTCGATGACCTGTTCACGGTGCCGCCCGAGGCGTTCGTGCCGCGGCCGAAGGTCGATTCGGCCATCGTGCGGTTGACGCCTTACGCTGAACTGCCCTGGCCGGCGGCGAACGAGGCGCTGCTGTTCGACGTCGTGCGTCAGGCCTTCTCCCAGCGCCGCAAGACCCTGCGCAACAACCTCAAGGGGATGGTGGACGGCGACACGCTGGCGGCGCTGGGCATCGACCCGGCGCGCCGGCCCCAGACGCTGAGCGTCGAGGAGTTCGTGCATATCGCCAATCATCTCGCTGCTACGGAGGTGACGCCATGAACCAGGCTTCCGACGTGCCGCTGGAGCGGGAGGTGCTGGTCGACGTGGAGCCCGTCTTTCGCGACGACGAGTCCTCGCACGAGGAGTCGCGCTATGTCTTCAGCTATACCGTGACGATCCACAATCATTCGGCTCGCAGCGTCCAGCTGCTGGCACGCCACTGGCGTATCACCCAGGGCAGCGGCAAGGTGCAGGAGGTGCGCGGCAAGGGCGTGGTGGGTCAGCAGCCGATGATCGGCCCCGGGCAGACCTTTCGCTACACCAGTCGCGCCATCCTTGACGGGCCGGTGGGGGTGATGGAAGGTTCCTACACCTGTGTCGATACCGCCAGTCAGCGTCCTTTCGAAGTGACCATTGCCCCCTTCCGGCTGGCCGGCCCCAATCAGATACACTGAAGCCTGTGGCGCGGGGTGAGCCTCGCGCCGGATGGACAACCCGCGAAGCGCACAAGGGAAGGTGTCATGACCGCCTATGCCGTCGGAGATTTGCAGGGCTGCCACGCCGAGTTCGTCGAGCTGCTCGAAAAGATCGACTTCGACCCCGGCCGCGACCGCCTGTGGCTGGCCGGCGATCTGATCAATCGCGGCCCGGGGTCGCTGGCCTGCCTGCGTGAGGTGCGGGCGCTGGGCGATGCCGCCCTCACCGTGCTGGGCAATCACGACCTGCACCTGCTGGCAGTGGCCCGTGGCGGTGCCCGGCTCAACCGCAAGGATACTCTGGACGAGATTCTTGCCGCCCCCGACCGTGAGGCGCTGCTCGACTGGCTGCAGTCGCGGTCGCTGCTGGTGCGTGACGACTTCCCGGGGCAGGGCGAGACCGTGATGGTTCACGCCGGGCTGCTGCCCCAGTGGTCGGTGAACCAGGCGGCAGAGCTGGCCGGTGAGGTCGAGGAGCGTCTCGGCAGTGAGCGCAGCGGCGCCTTCCTGGAGCGCATGTACGGCAACGAGCCGGCCTGCTGGCACGTCGCGCTCGATGGCATCGACCGCCTGCGTGCCATCGTCAACGTGCTGACTCGCATGCGCTTCATCGACGCTGAGGGCTGCCTCGACTTCAGCGCCAAGGAGGGGCTCGACAGCGCCCCGACGGGTTTCGCCCCCTGGTTCCGTTACCCCAGGGGTGACGACGTGCGGCTGCTGTTCGGCCACTGGGCCGCGCTGGAAGGACATGCCGAGGGCGCCCGGGTGCGGGTCGAGGCACTGGATACCGGCTGCGTGTGGGGCGGCAGTCTCACCGCGCTGAACCTTTCCACCGGCGAGCGCATTGCGGTGCCCAGTCATCGTCATCGCCGCTGAACCCGGATTGCGATCCGGCGAGACCTGAATGGAGCACGCCATGTTTCGACACCTGACCATCGATACCCTGACCGCCTGGCTCGACGACGAGGCTCCGCTCACCCTGGTCGATATCCGCGATCCGGCGAGCTTTGCCGCCGGCCGCATTCCCGGCAGCCGCCACCTCGACAACGACAGCGTGCCGGCATTGCTCGAGGCGGCGCCGCGCGAGCAACCCATGGTGGTGGTGTGCTACCACGGCCACTCGAGCCAGCAGGCCGCGGCCTGGCTGGCGGGGCAAGGCTTCGCCGAGGTCTACAGTCTCGACGGTGGATTCACGGAGTGGGAGTACCGTCTGCCCGAGCGCGTGGAGCGCGCCGGCTGATGAGCGCAGCGCGCGACCGCTGCCTGGCGGAGCTCGAGGTCTATCGCGTGGGCGGGGCGGTGCGTGATGCCCGTCTGGGCTGGCCCACCGTCGATACCGACTGGGTGGTGGTGGGGGCGACGCCCGACGAGATGCGCCGCCGCGGTTTTCGCCCGGTGGGGCGCGATTTTCCCGTGTTCCTGCATCCCGAGACCCATGAGGAGTACGCGCTGGCGCGCACCGAGCGCAAGGCGGGGCACGGCTATACCGGTTTCGAGGTGCATGCCAGCCCCGAGGTGACGCTGGAAGAGGACCTGGCCCGTCGCGACCTCACCATCAACGCCATGGCGGAGACGCCGGAGGGCGAGCTGATCGACCCTTATGGCGGCTTGCAGGACCTCGAAAAGCGCATCTTGCGGCATGTTTCCCCAGCCTTCGTCGAAGACCCGCTGCGGGTGCTGCGCACGGCACGTTTCCTGGCCCGCTATGCCGGGCTCGGCTTCACCATCGCCGACGAGACCTGGGCGCTGATGCGCGAGCTGACCGTGAGCGGCGAGCTTTCTCACTTGGTGGCCGAGCGCGTCTGGACCGAGACCGAGAAGGCGCTGGGCGAGCCCGAACCGACGGTCTACTTCCGTACGCTGCATGCCTGTGGCGCGCTGACGGTGCTGATGCCCGAACTCATCGGGAGCGGCACGGAGCTCGATGAGACGTTGCAGGGCATGACGCGCCTACCCGATGAGCTGCCCGAGGCGGAGCGGCCGCGCTGGCGCTGGGCTCGTCTGGTGGAGCGTCTGGATGAGGCCGACCAACGGACCTTGAGCGAACGCCTGCGCCTGCCGCGCAGCTATCGCGAGCTGGGGTGGCAGGCCGCATTGACCCGACAACTGGCCGAGAGCGGTACGCCCGATGCCGATGCGGTGAAAGCCTGGCTGGACGGTGTCGACGCCTGGCGGCGAGCCGAACGGGTGCCGCCCCTCATTGCGTTGCTGGCGCTGGAGGTCCCGGCGTTGGCCGAACGGCTCGAGCGGGCCTGGCGGGAAGTATCCAAGCTCGAAGCGCGCGCACTGCTGGCCGAGGGTTTTCGCGGCGGCGCGCTGGGCGAAGAGCTGGCCAGGCGACGCCGGACCGTGCTGCAGCGGGAAATGGAGCGGCACTGAGGGAGTATGCTCTGCCGTCAGCTCGCTGGCGCATCGCTCAGGAGCGCCAGAGGAACTCGATGGGCCACAGACGCTGATCGCCAGCCTCGAACTCGGCCCACAGTTCGGCGTAGCTGCGCCCGGCCACGGGATGGAGCGTGTCGGGCAGCAGTTCGGCGAGCGGAAGCAGCACGAAGGCGTGATGCAGGATTTCGTCGCGTGGCAGCGTGACCCCGTCGTGCTCGCCGGTGAGGCTGCCCACCGTCAGCAGGTCGATGTCCAGCGTTCGCGGGCTGAACTTGGGCGTGCCCGGGCGTCGTCCGTGCTCGCGCTCGATACGCTTGCACCAGGCCTGCAGTTCGCCCACCGACCAGTCGCTGTCGAACACCGCCACCAGATTGTAGAAGTTGCGTCCGTCGATGAAGCCGACGGGCACGCTCTCGAAGACGCGTGACACGACCAGGTTGTCGAAGGTAGCGTCGAGCGCTTCCAGGCAGGCCGTGATGTGATGCTCCCGCTCGATGTTGCTACCGATGCTGACGCTTACCCGAGTCATCAGGTGCCCTCCGACGGTGTGCCGCGTTCGATGCGCACGCCTACCGCGGCGGCGGCCGGTACCGCGCCCGGCTTGCGCAGCGTCAAGCGTAGCCACGGCACGGAAAATTCCGTCATCAGCAGCTCGGCGAGACGCTCGGCGAAGGTTTCCACCAGGGCGAAGTCGTGCTCGTCGGCGAAGTGCTGGATGCGCTGACTGATGGCCGCGTAGTCGAGTGTCTTGGTGAGGTCGTCGTCGGCGGCGGCCGGGCGAATGTCGGTGGCCAGTTCCAGGTCGAGCACCAGGCGCTGGCGAATGGTGCGCTCCCAGTCGTATACGCCAATGACCGTCTCGAGCTCCAGCGACTCGATCAACACGCAATCCATGTGCAGCTCCCAAACAGGCCGAAGAAGGAGGCACGATTGTACGTGAGCGTCGGGACGGATTGACAGGCTTGCGGTGCTGTCCCTGGCGTGCGGGGGCTGGCAGAATCATCGATGGTGATGACGAACGAGCATGGGGGCGGATTTGGGCGAAGAGCTGTGGCCGCTATGGGGTCTGGTGCCGCTGGGCTATCTCAGCGGTTCCTGGCTGGGCGCGCTGTGGGTCTGTCGGCTGGCAGGCGTTGCCGATCCGCGCGGGGAAGGCTCCGGCAACCCGGGCTTCTCGAACGTGTTGCGCCTTTACGGCCCGCGGCTTGCCGGAGCGACGCTGGCGCTCGATGCAGCCAAGGGGATACCGGTGCTGTGGCTCGCCATCGTCTTGGGCATGCCGCCCTGGGCCCAGGGCATGGTCGGGCTGGCCGTGCTGCTGGGGCACAGCTTTCCGCCCTGGCACCGCTTTCGTGGCGGCAAGGCGGTGGCCAGCGCTTTCGGCGTGCTGCTGGTGCTGACCCCCTGGGTGGCGCTGTGCTGTGCCGCGCTGTGGGTGCTGTTGGCCTGGCGGGTACGCACCGCAGCGGTGGCCTCGCTGGCCAGCGCCGGTATCGCGCCGCTGGCCAGCCTGTGGCTGGCGCCGGACTATGTCCTGGTGATCCTGGTCTTCACCCTGCTGGTGCTGGTGCGCCACCTGCTCAACATACGTCGGTTGGGCAAGGGCGACGAGCATGCGCTCTGAGCGCTGCGTCGCGTTGGCCCGGCTGGCCGCCGCCTCAGGGCGGGCGCTCAGGCGCTGGCCGGTGACGTCAGGGTATCCATCGGCCAGCGCGGCACCGCTTTCATGTGCCCCGTCGCGTCGCGTTCGCCGGCCTGCAGGCGCAAGGCGCCGGCCAGGGCGATCATGGCGCCGTTGTCGGTGCAGAAACGGCCGCGAGGATAGAACACCTGTGCGTTGCGCTTCGCCACCTCCGTGGCCAATCTCTCGCGCAGGCGCTGGTTGGCACTCACCCCGCCGGCCATTACCAGACGTTTGAGGCCGGTGTCGTCCAGCGCCCGGCGGCACTTGATCGTCAGGGTATCGACCACGGCCTCCTCGAAGGCCCGGGCGACGTCGGCGCGGGCCTGGTCGTCGAGCTCGCCGGCCTGTTCCAGTTGGCGCAGGGTGGTGAGGGTATGGGTCTTGAGCCCGGAGAAGCTGAAATCGAGGCCCGGCCGGTCGGTCATCGGCCGGGGGAAGCGAAAGCGCCCGGGACTGCCCGCCTCGGCCAGTCGGGCGACCTGAGGGCCGCCGGGGTAGCTCAGGCCCAGCATCTTGGCGGTCTTGTCGAAGGCTTCGCCGGCAGCGTCGTCCACCGACTCGCCGAGCAGACGGTATAAGCCCAGCCCTTGCACCTCGACCAGCTGAGTATGGCCGCCGGAGACCAGCAGGGCGACGAAGGGGAAGTCCGGTGGCGACTCCTCGAGCATCGGCGCCAGCAGGTGACCCTCCATGTGGTGTACGCCCAGTACGGGAACGCCCAGCGCGCGAGCCATGCCGTGCGCGGTGCTGGCGCCCACCATCAGCGCGCCGACCAGCCCCGGGCCTGCGGTATAGGCGATGGCGTCCAGCTCGCTTCGCTGCATGCCGGCTTCGTCGAGCACTCGCTGGATCAAGGGCAGCAGGCGGCGGGTATGGTCACGGGAGGCCAGCTCCGGGACCACGCCGCCATATTCGGCATGCATGGCGACCTGGCTGTAGAGAGCGTCGGCCAGCAGGCCGCGTTCGGTGTCGTAGATCGCGACGCCGGTTTCGTCGCAGGAGGTCTCGATGCCAAGGACGCGCATGGTGCAGAGCTCGTAATGAGAGGAAGGCCGTATTCTAGCAAATCGGGGGCGCGCCATCCCGCCTTCGTGCGCGTCGGGAATTTGCAAAGCTTGCCAGCGCCGACTAAACTACCGTGCGCTGTACAATTGGGTCGTGCACCCACATCCGGGTGTGCGTTCGAACCGAACTCAAGAATTCAAGGTAGGTGAGTGCTTAATGCCTTCTGTCAAAGTACGTGATAACGAGCCGTTCGACGTCGCGCTGCGCCGTTTCAAGCGTTCCTGTGAAAAAGCCGGTATTCTCTCCGAAGTGCGTCGTCGTGAGCACTACGAGAAGCCGACAGCAGAGCGCAAGCGCAAGGCTGCCGCCGCGGTGAAGCGTCACGCCAAGAAGCTCCAGCGTGAGCGCAAGCGTTTCGAACGGCTCTATTGATCCGTACTCGGGGAGTCCCGGTGCTTCGTGCATCGCGGCTTCTGGAAGGATGACCAAGCGGCTGCCGTCAGGTGGCCGCTTGTCTTTGAAGACCGTTTGACTGCAACTTTTTCATCTGCCCCGCCGGGAGGTGGCAAGACCCACATGGCCGGCCAGATTCCGCAGCGCTTCATCGATGACCTGCTGGCACGCGTCGACGTGGTCGAGGTGGTGGGCGAGCGAGTGCAGTTGAAGAAGGCTGGACGCAACTATTCCGGCCTGTGCCCCTTTCACCAGGAAAAGACGCCGTCCTTCACCGTCAGTGCCGACAAGCAGTTCTACCACTGCTTCGGCTGTGGCGCCCACGGCAGTGCTCTGCGTTTCCTGATGGAGTACGACAAGCTGCGCTTCCCCGAGGCGGTGGAGCAGTTGGCGGCACGTTTGGGGCTCGAGGTGCCGCGTGAAGGCGCCGACGATCCTCGCGCTCAGGCGCGTGAGCGCAAGCGCCAGGAGGGCGTCAATCTGCTCGAGCTCTCGGCCAGCTTCTTTCGCGAGCGACTGAAGATGCCGGAGGGGCAGCAGGCGCGGGAGTACCTCGCCCGGCGCGGCCTCTCCGAAGAGGTGCAGCGAGATTTCGGCATCGGCTATGCCCCGGACGACTGGGAGGCGCTCAAGCGTCACCTGAGCGCCCGAGGCGTGGCCGAAGCGGTACAGGTCGAATACGGCCTGCTGGTGCAGCGCGAGGAGAGCGGCCGCACCTACGACCGCTTCCGCGATCGGGTGATGTTCCCGATTCGTGACGTGCGCGGACGAACCATCGCCTTCGGCGGCCGGGTGCTCGGCGATGCCAAGCCCAAGTACCTGAACTCGCCCGAGACGCCCGTCTTCCACAAAGGCCGGGAGCTGTACGGGCTGTTCGAGGCCAGGCAGGCCAATCCGCGGCTGGAGCGGCTGGTGATCGTCGAGGGCTACATGGACGTGGTGGCACTGGCCCAGTTCGGCATTCGCAATGCCGTGGCGACTCTGGGGACTTCCACCAGCGAGGAGCATCTGGGGCGGCTGTTTCGCATGGTCGACGAGGTGGTGTTCTGCTTCGACGGCGACCGGGCCGGTCGTCAGGCCGCCAGCCGCGCGCTGGAAACGGTGCTGCCGCAGATGATCGATGGACGCACGGCGCGTTTCCTGTTCCTGCCGGAGGGCGAGGACCCGGATACGCTGGTGCGTCGCGAAGGGCCTGAGGCCTTCGAGAATCGCATCACCTGCGCCAGCCCGCTGTCGGAGTTCCTGTTCGATCAGGCGGCGCGGGGGCGTGACCTGGCGCGTGTCGAGGAGCGCGAGCGCTTCGCCAGTCAGGTCCTGAAGGCGGTGTCGCGACTGCCTCAAGGCATGCTGAAGACCGTGCTGCTGGGGGAACTCGCGCGGCGCACCGGGGTCGACCAGTCTCGCTTCGACGCGCTCCTGGCCAGCGAGCAGGAAGCGGCTTTGCCGGCGGCCGAGCCCGCCTCGCCGCCTGTTGCGTCTGCTTCCGCACCGAGTGTGGCGGAAGAGAGGCCGCGCAGCGAAGGGGCGGCACTGGGGCTGATGGCGCGGGTGCTGCAGCTGCTGGTGCATGAACCGACGCTGGTCGAACGCCTGCCCGCAGTGGAGGAGTGGTGTCCGGAGGACGGGGCGGATGCCGTGCTGTGCCGCGAGCTGGTGCGCCTGCTGCGGGCGGGACGTTATCGCAGCCCCCAGGTGGTGCTGGCCCACTTCCAGGGCAGTGCCCAGGGCGAGCGGCTGGCGGCATTGGTACAGCGAGAGATGCTGATCCCGCGGGAGGCGAGAGGCCAGGAGCTCGAGGGATTGGTCGAGTACCTGCAGCGTCATCGACAGCGTCAGTCGCCGCAGGAGGAGTTCGAGGCGCTGCTGGCCAAAGAGCGGGGCGGTGAACGCCTGCCGCTAGAGGCGAGGCAGCGGCTGCAGGAGTTGCTGTTGGAGCTGAAACGCTGACCGGGGGATTGAGACCGGCGGATTGATTTTCCGTTTTGCATCCCCATGTTAGGGAGCAGGCCGAGCGCTGTCAGCATAACCGATTAAACTAACACACCTGAGTGATCGAGCAAATGGGCCGTACTGGCGGGTTCGCACTGTTTCCCGCTATACTATTGGGCTTCATGAGTTTTCTCCACCCCAGCGCTTCAGGTGCTTCATTCTTCTTCGTCGAGATAGGGTTTCTATGGCTGGAAATGCGCAGCAGCAGTCACGTCTGAAGGAGTTGATCGCGCGTGGCAAGGAACAGGGCTACCTGACCTATGCCGAGGTCAACGACCATCTTCCCGAGGATATTGCCGATCCCGATCAGGTGGAAGACATCATCGGCATGATCAACGACATGGGTATCAGCGTCGTCGAGGAAGCGCCCGATGAAGATACCCTGATGATGTCCGATCACTCCGCCGACGAGTCGGCCGCCGAGGAGGCCGTGGCTGCCCTGGCGGCGGTGGAGAGCGACGTCGGCCGGACCACCGATCCGGTGCGCATGTACATGCGTGAAATGGGTACCGTGGAGCTGCTGACCCGCGAGGGCGAGATCGAGATTGCCAAGCGCATCGAGGAAGGCACCCGCGAGGTGATGTCGGCGCTGGCCTGGCTGCCGGGCGCGGTGGACTCGATTCTCGAGGCCTACGATGCCACCCAGGACGAAGAGGCGCCGGGACGACTGTCCGACCTCTTCTCGGGCTTCATCGATCCTGACGAAGGCATCCCCGGCGTGGCCGAGGCCGAGGTGCCCGAAGAGCTGGTGGGCGACGCCGACGCCGCCGATGCCGACGATGCCGACGATGCCGACGATGCCGACGATGACGAAGACGACGCTGACGCCAGCGAGGCGGAGGAGAGCACCGGCGGTCCCGATCCGGAAGAGGCGAGAGCGCGTTTCGAGCAGATCCGCGCACAGAACGAGCTGGTGCGGGAAGCCCTGGCCAAGCATGGTCGTGGCAGCGAGCAGGCGCGGGTCGAGATGGATCGCCTGGCGGAACTGTTCTCGCCGATCAAGCTGGTGCCCAAGCACTTCGAGCGTCTGGTCGGTCAGGTGCGCATCAGCGTCGAGCAGATTCGCACCCAGGAAAAGGCGGTGATGCAGCTTTTCGTCAAGCTGGCCAAGGTGCCGCGCAAGAGCTTCATCAAGGCGTTTCCCGGCAACGAGTCGCGCCAGGAGTGGCTCGATGAATTCATTGCCGAGAATGCCAAGTTCGCCGAGCGCCTCGAGCCGCTGCGGGCCGACATTCAGCGTGCCCAGCGCCGCATCGCCTTCGAGGAGGAGATGGTGCAGCTGCCCGTGCCGGAGCTGAAGGAGATCAATCGTCGTCTTTCCATCGGCGAGGCCAAGGCGCGCCGGGCCAAGAAGGAGATGGTCGAGGCCAACCTGCGTCTGGTGATCTCCATCGCCAAGAAGTACACCAACCGCGGGCTGCAGTTCCTGGACCTGATCCAGGAGGGCAACATCGGTCTGATGAAGGCGGTGGACAAGTTCGAGTACCGCCGCGGCTACAAGTTCTCGACCTACGCCACCTGGTGGATTCGTCAGGCGATCACCCGCTCGATCGCCGATCAGGCGCGCACCATCCGGATTCCGGTGCACATGATCGAGACCATCAACAAGCTCAACCGCGTGTCGCGCCAGATGCTGCAGGAGATGGGTCGCGAGCCGACGCCGGAGGAACTGGGCGAGCGTCTCGAGATGCCCGAGGACAAGGTGCGCAAGGTACTCAAGATCGCCAAGGAGCCGATCTCCATGGAGACGCCCATCGGTGACGACGACGACTCGCACCTGGGCGACTTCATCGAGGACAGCACCATGCAACTGCCGGTCGACCTGGCCACCGGCGAGGGCCTGATCGAGGCTACTCGCAACGTGCTCGGCGGGCTGACCGCCCGCGAGGCCAAGGTGCTGCGCATGCGTTTCGGTATCGACATGAACACCGATCACACCCTCGAGGAAGTCGGCAAGCAGTTCGACGTGACCCGTGAGCGGATTCGTCAGATCGAAGCCAAGGCGCTGCGCAAGCTGCGCCACCCGAGTCGCTCCGAACCGCTGCGCTCGTTCCTCGACGAGTAAGGGCGGCCCCGCCCAGGCAAGACGCCCGCGGCCATGGCCGCGGGCGTCTGCGTTGTTATGGGCCGGTCGGAGGCGGCGCCTCATGTCCGGCGCACCGGGTACGAGCGGGGGCGGGGCTCAGGCGGCGGGACGCGCCAGCACCCAGCGACGGGTCAGCAGGGCCAGCTCGATGACCGCGATCAGGATCAGGGCGTAGCCGAGCAGCTCCACCACCTCCTCGGCGGCATCCTTGAAGGTGCGTACATAGTGCTCCTCCATCACCGCTTGCCAGAAGGCGGCGCGCCCGTAGAGGCGCGAGAAGACGTAGGTGGTGAGCACCCCGGCGGCGAACAGGCCGAAGGAGAAGCTGTTGCTGTAGCGGTGGAACTCCGCCACGAAGCGCCGCCGCTCGCGGATCACCCAGTAGAGGCAGGGCAGGATCACCAGGGTCACCAGCACCTTCCAGGTGTGCTCGGCCACCCAGGTGTCCAGCCAGTAATCCTGCTCGCGGATGAAGGAGCTGAAGGTGAAGGCGAACATCAGCAGGGTGACGGTGGGCAACTGCTTGAGCCCATGGCGCACATAGAGCAGTAGGGCCGAGGCGGTGAGCAGCACCGCGCTCTGGGCCAGTTCGGTGAAGCCATGTTCGGAGAAGCGCACCTCGGGGAAGTAGAGGGCCTCGAGATAGGCGCCCTGGGCCAGGGCGGCGATCAGTAGGATATAGAGGGCGGCGCGGAGGCAGGTGGCGGTGAAACCGATGGGCCAGGGTTGGCCCTTGTGATGGGAGTGGGGCATGCAGGGTTCCATGACGGCGCGACATACATTGCTGTATGTCATTGTACCGTCATGCCGGTGGTCTGCCTATGGTTGGCAGCGCCTGACCTCCTCGACGATCCAGTCGTGCACCGCCTGGACGCGTCGGTCGTCCAGGGCGCCCGGCAGATACACGATACCATAATGCATGCCCGTATCGACCCGTTCCGGGAAGGGCGCGATCAGGGCGCCGGAGCGCAGCTCGTCGGTGATCAGACTCTCCCGGGCGATGGCTACCCCCATGCCGGCGATGGCGGCCTGCAGGGTCAGGCGGTTGCGGTTGAAGGTATAGCCGCGGCGCACATTGAGGGGCGGCGCGCCGCTCGCCTGCAGGTAGTGCTCCCACTCGGCGTATTCATGGCTGCCGCGCCAGGCGGTGACGTCGTGCAGCAGGGGATACCAGGCGAGGTCCTCGGGGCGGCGCAGGGGCGGGCGGCCACGCAGCAGGGCGGGGGCACAGACCGGGAAGATGCGCTCCGCCATCAGCGGAGTGACCGAGAAGCCGGGCAACTGGCCGTCGTTGAGGTCCAGGGCCAGGTCGAAGTCGCCGTCGCGCAGGGAGATATGGCTGTCCTCGGCGATCACCTGCAGCTCGATGTCGGGAAAGCGTGCCTGGAGGCGCGGCAGGCGTGGCATCAGCCAGGCGCTCAGGAAGGCCGGCACGCTGCGCAGGCGCAGTATCCCGCTCATCACACCGCTGCGCAGACGCTTCACCTCCAGGCCGACCGACTGGTAGGCCTCGTCCACCACGGCGGCCAGCCGCTTGCCTTCCTCGGTGAGTTCCAGGCGTCGCGGCAGTCGACGAAAGAGCTTGAAACCGAGTCGCTCTTCCAACTGCTTGATCTGCTGACTCACCGCGCCGGTGGTGACGTGCAGCTCCTCGGCCGCCCGGGTGAACGAGAGGTGGCGTGCGCTGATGGCGAAGACTTTCAGCCAGGCGTGGGTTTGGGCGTGCAGCAGTCGGCTCATGCTTTAGTTTTGCTATAGCTGGAAGGAGTTATTCTCGGTTGCTCGGCGAGCGCTTCGACGTCAACCTTATGCCATACTTGCTTACAAGCAAACATGTTTTAGTCAGGCTGATCCATGGGCGACATGGTACGTGGCATGACTGACGACTTGCGAGGTGAATCATGGCCATCAGTGTGTTCGACCTGTTCAAGATCGGTATCGGTCCGTCCAGCTCTCATACCGTGGGGCCCATGCGGGCCGCTCATGACTTCGTCGAGGAGCTGCGACAGCGGGACCTGGTCGAGCGCGTGGCCCGTGTCGAGGTGAAACTGTTCGGCTCACTGAGTGCCACCGGCAAGGGGCACGCTACCGATCGCGCAGTGATCATGGGGCTGATGGGCGAACGCCCTGACCGGATCGATCCCGCCATCGTCACGCCCTGCATCGAAGAGCTGCTGGAAACCAACACGCTGATGCTGGACGGACGACTGGCGATCCCGTTCCTCTGGACTCGCGACCTGCAGTGGTACGAGGAGTGCCTGCCCTATCACCCCAATGCGATGACGCTGGTGGCGCACGGTCATAGCGAAGAGCTGTGGCGCAACACCTACTACTCGGTGGGTGGCGGCTTCGTCATCGACGAGGGGCAGGCCGAGCGCGGTGAGCTGGATCAGGACTCCACCGTGCTGCCTTACGACTTCAACTCCGCCGCCGAGCTGATGGCGCTGTGTCGCATGCATGACATGCGGATCAGCGAGCTGATGCTGGAGAACGAGAAGGCCTGGCGCAGCGAAGCCGAGATCCGCGACGGCCTGTGGCAGATCTGGCAGGCCATGCAGGCCTGCGTCGACAGAGGCTTGCAGCAGGAAGGCGTGCTTCCCGGCGGGCTCAACGTCAAGCGCCGTGCCGCCGCGCTGCATCGCCGTCTGCTGGCGACGCGCGACGACCAGAGCTTGATCGCTTCGACCTTCGGCGCCATGGACTGGGTCAACGTCTTCGCCCTGGCGGTGAACGAGGAGAACGCCGCCGGCGGGCGCATGGTCACGGCACCCACCAACGGGGCGGCCGGCATCATCCCGGCGGTTCTGCACTACTACATGAAGTTCCAGCCCGGCGCCTGCGAGCGCGACGTGGTCGATTTCCTGCTGGCCGCCGGGGCGGTGGGCATCCTGTGCAAGAAGAACGCTTCCATCTCCGGCGCCGAGGTGGGTTGTCAGGGCGAGGTCGGTTCGGCCTGCGCCATGGCTGCCGCCGGACTGGCCGAGGTGATGGGAGGCAGCGTGGCGCAGGTGGAGAATGCCGCCGAGATCGGCCTGGAGCACAACCTCGGGCTAACCTGCGACCCGGTGGGCGGCCTGGTTCAGGTGCCTTGCATCGAGCGCAACGCCATTGCCTCGGTCAAGGCGATCAATGCCGCCCAGATGTCGCTGCGCGGCGATGGCGAGCACTTCATCTCGCTCGACAAGGCGATTCGCACCATGCGCGATACCGGGCGCGACATGCAGGACAAGTACAAGGAGACCTCCCGCGGCGGTCTGGCGGTAAACGCCATCGAGTGCTGAAAGAGGTCGCCAAAACAGCCTCTTGGCTGTGATGATGCAGAACGTGACGCGATGCCCCGGTGGCATCGCGTTTTCGTTTGGTGCGCCAGGCATGGCGCGCAGCGCCCGACGGGCGCTGTTTCCGAGGGTGGTGCCTCGGAATGACTTGGGGGTGAAAGTCCCCTACGGACCCTGATAGCGGGAACCGTTAGCCGAACAGCAAGGGTGTCCGTCGCGAGACGGAATCTGAAGGAAGTTGGAGGCAAACTCCCGGCCCGACGAACAGAAATCGCATACGAGGCTGTCGCCACCTGGGCGAGAGGGCCAAGAAACTCGAAGCCCAATAGCTATCCGGAAGGGGCGGCAGTAGATGCGGCGGGTGTATGGGAGGAAGGTCGCGCGTCTTACCCTGGGAGGTCTGAT
>NZ_FNVC01000056.1:0-1065 GCF_900108215.1 Billgrantia desiderata
ATGCGCCACCCACCCCGGGAAGTGCGCCTGGTACACGGCGACGCCCACGCCCAGGCTGCGCTCAAGGCCAAGCTGCTGGCATGGGCCGAAGGGGCAGAGCATGAGATGAGCGTGACGCTGGGGGCGGAGCACCTATACGAAGAAAAACTGCCCGAGACAGCTTGAACGTGTGCAAGGTAGAGGTAGCAATATGCGCCTGACGGATACCCAACGCCAAACCATCCAGCGGATCGTTCATGAAGAGCTGGGTGAGAGCGCCACAGTAAAACTGTTCGGATCGCGTCTTGATGACACCGCTCGTGGCGGAGATATCGACCTGTTCGTGGAGCTTGATAAGCCCGTTGAGCATCCGGCACAGCTCTCGGCCCGGCTCAGCGTACGGATCATGCGCGCCATGCACGGGCGCAAGGTCGATGTGCTCGTGAGCGCACCGAACCTCAGTGAGCAGACGATACACAAGCTGGCACGAGAACAGGGAGTTCGCCTGTGAAAGACAATCTTTCGGAGCGCTTGCGCTTCTTGAAGCGAGTAGTCGAGCGGGAGGTTCATCACCTCAGCTACTCCTCGCGCAATGTCTTTACCATACCATTTACCGAGGAGCGTGCCGCCAAGCTGGGTGAAGATGAAGCACTGGCAGAAAGAGTGGAAGCATACACCAGCCGCTTCTGTCGTCTTCAGGACACGGCTGGAGACAAGCTGCTACCGCTTTGGCTTCGTGCTTTAGGTGAGAAAACAGGAGCCGTGGCCGACAACCTGGACCGCGCCGAGAAACTGGGTGTGCTCGACTCTGCCGACAAGTGGCTCGAGATCCGTCAGATCCGAAATCAGATGATCCACGAGTACATCGAGTCGCCCCAGGTGCTAGCTGATGCCCTGACAACCGCGTACGACTATCAGGAAACGCTAATCGCGTTTGCCCAAGCCATGCTCGCTGATGCCGAGCGAAGAGGTTTGCTGGATTAAAGACCAACACGACCTGCTCAACTTCGTACGCCGCATGCGCCACCCACCCCGGGAAGTGCGCCTGGTACACGGCGACGCCCACGCCCAGGCTGCGCTCAAGGC